>JABDJM010000228.1 GCA_013002475.1 Saprospiraceae bacterium
GAAGGATATTTTGAAAAAAGGACTTCATACTATCAGCGATTTCCAATTATAACCAATTGTACTCTGTTTTCAATAAACCTTAAATTTGATAAGGAATCAAGTAAAAAGAGATGGCAAAAATCACTGCGGCTAAATTTTGGGTGGATTTGGCAAAAAAAATCGTGAAAATAATCCTGAAGAACATGGGTATCAGGACTTCACCCAGAACCTATAATCAACATGTGGTCCCTCATGATGAGGGCTGGGCG
This sequence comes from Saprospiraceae bacterium, assembly GCA_013002475.1. GTDB lineage: Bacteria > Bacteroidota > Bacteroidia > Chitinophagales > Saprospiraceae > JABDJM01. The sequence goes on from JABDJM010000228.1 coordinate 249, forward strand.
GTTAAAGGTGAGGGAAATGAAAGGTACACGGCTATTTATAAGTACCAGGACCAGGCCATCGACAGGGCCCGGGAAATAGCCATTAATTACGGTTCAGATGTCATTATCCACAGGCAGGATGGCACCATCCGCGACAGAAATTCCTACTGATAATCTCTGTAGGAGAGTTCATCATATTTGAAGTCCTTCCGATTAGCCAGCAAACTTTCTAAATTTGGTTGCATGGCATCAGAGGTTTTAACTCTTGAATTAAACCGTCGGATTCTTCGGTCCTGGCTTCATACTCATTGGAACCTGGAGGCAGAAGTCAATCCTCTTGCAGGGGAAGTAGACCAGAATTTTCTGGTAGTAGAAGGCAGATATAAATTCCTTCTGAAAGTAAGCAGACCAGATGCTGATCCGAATGAAATAAAATTTCAACAATCTATTCAGGAACATTTAGCGCCAGGTTTTAAATACCAGATCCCTGAAACAGTCAGTACCAATCGTGGAGAAGCATTCACAAGTGAAAAGGATGAACAGGGAAGAATTAGGTTGATTCGATTGCAAAGTTGGGTGGAGGGCACTCCACTGGCAGAGTTTAAGCCTAAGTCTGAAATGGTTCTGAATTCCTGGGGGAAGCTTTGTGGAGACCTAAGTCAGGGATTAAAAGACTTTGATCACCCTTATGCTCACAGGCATTATAAATGGAACCCCAGTTTGGTTTTAGAGATGAATGAGTATGTTAAGCTGTTTTCTGAAAGTCGCCAGAAACTAGCTATCCACTTTTTGGAGCTGTTTGAAAGAGAAGTCCAACCCCGAATTGATGATCTCCGAAAAAGTGTAAACTATAATGATGCTCATGACCAAAATCTGATCGTGAACAAGGACGGGGCCATTACCGGCCTGATCGATTTTGGCGATGCGCTTTACTGTGAAACGATCAATGAATTAGCCATTGCCTGCGCTTACGCATGCATGGATCTTCCCGACCCTCTTGCTGCGGCAGCTCATATGGTTAAGGGTTACCATCAACAATTCAAACTAACAGAAAAGGAGTTGCAGGTTCTTTTTCCCTTGATCACGGCCCGTTTAATACTTACGGTGATTCATGCAGCGCAAAACCAACTTCTTGAACCGGAGAATGAATACCTGCAGATCAGTTCCCAACCTGCTTGGAAACTTCTAAAGAAGTTAGCGTCCGTACATCCGCGGCTGGCATATTACAGATTTCGGGAGGCATGTGATTTAGAACCTTGTCCCGCCAGGAAAATTTTTGATGGTTGGGCCTCAAGAGGAACAATTGAGGTTCATCCAGTCATCAATTTTCCAAAAGAAGATTTTACTCCACTGGACCTATCTATCGGATCCAGGCAGCTGGGAAATAATTCCAATTTTGAAAACCCTGTAACTTTTCAAACCACTATCCAAAATTCCCTTTTAGATTCAGGAAAGAAGTATGGTTACGGAGGCTATGATGAAGCACGTCCATTTTATACGACTGATAATTACAAAGCCATTGGAAACAACGGTCCGAAATGGCGGACTACACATCTGGGACTAGACTTGTGGTGCCCGGAGGGAACTCCTGTTTATGCTCCACTGGCTGGAGAGATCGTTTATTTAAAGGACAACGATGGGGATCGTAATTACGGACCTACCATCATTCTTAGGCACGAAATCTATCAAGACCTTGTCATTTATACTTTGTACGGTCATTTAAGTTGGGAAAGTCTGCAGGGAAAAAGGTCTGGCGGCCGAATACAAAAGGGTCAAGCATTTGCTGAGCTGGGAGGTGCATCGGAGAACGGAAACTGGCCACCGCACCTCCACTTTCAGATCATTTTAGATCTTATGGATTGGGAGAATGATTTTCCTGGTGTTTGCTTCCCTGGAGAAAAGAAAACCTGGTTAAGTATCTGCCCTGATCCGGCTCTGCTGTTTCCTGAGTTTACGAATCTGGTTGCTCCCCAAAGTCAGGAGAGTCTTTTAGCAAAGCGAAAAGAATTCCTCGGTCCAAACTTGAGTATTTCATATGAGGATCCATTAAAAATATCCAGGGGTTTCAGACAATATCTTTACAATAATTCTGGCCAAAAGTATCTTGACCTTGTTAACAATGTGGCGCATGTCGGACATGAGCATCCCGAGGTCGTCAGAGCCGGTCAGCAGCAAATGGCCGTGTTAAATACAAATACAAGATACCTGCATAAAAACATTTTGCAGCTTGCAGAAAAGCTGACCGAGAAGTTTCCAAAGCCTCTTTCGGTTGTCTACTTTGTCAACTCAGGATCGGAAGCCAACGAGTTGGCGCTACGAATGATCAGGACGGCCACCGGTCGGAAAGATGTCATAGCTATGTCTTCAGGCTACCATGGAAATACAGCTGCAAGCATCGATGTCAGCAGCTATAAATTTGAAGGGAAGGGAGGGGCAGGAAAGCCACCGACAACTCATCTCTTGGACTTGCCAGATGTCTTCCGGGGGAAGTATAAAGACATGAAAACGGCAGGTGAAAAATATGCGGCGCAGATTCATGATATTATCTCCCATTTAGATTCTCAAGGGAAGGCCCCAGCCGGGTTGATTGCCGAAAGTATCCTTAGTTGTGGAGGCCAGATCGTACCGCCGCCTGATTATTTCGAAAGAGTTTACGAGGCCGTCAAGGCGACGGGCGGATATTGTATAGCCGACGAAGTGCAGACGGGCTTTGGAAGAGTAGGAGAAGCATATTGGGCCTTTGAACTACAGCAAGTCGTTCCGGATATTGTAACACTCGGGAAGCCCTTTGGCAATGGCCACCCAATAGGCGCTGTAATCTGCACTCCTGAAGTCGCAAAAGCTTTCGAGACAGGAATGGAGTATTTCAACACCTTTGGAGGCAACCCGGTTTCTTGTGCATTAGGTTTATCAGTAATGGATGTGATCGAAAAAGAGGGGCTACAAGTAAATGCTTTGAATATGGGGGAGTTGATCCTGCATGGATTAAGATCTCTGAAGGCAGAATATCCGATCATTGGGGATGTAAGGGGTCATGGATTATTCCTGGGCTTCGAACTAGTAAAAAATGAAGAGCGAGACCCGGCATCAATTCAAGCATCTTATCTGGCAAACAGACTACGACAAAGAAAAATTTTGACAAGTACGGATGGACCTCAACATAACGTCATTAAGCTCAAGCCACCCTTATGCATTAACCAAAACGATGTTGAATTTTTTCTGAATGAACTTGAATCTGTACTTTCAGAAAATGCAATGAGAATTTAAGACCTTGCCAATGGAAAAATTACTTCTTTACGCCCTTTTCTTTTTGGCCTCCTGTTCAGGACCAAAGCCGGAGGTTGCCAAGGAACAACCAATCTATATCTCTTTATTTGGGAAGCAATATTTCCAGCAAGAGGCATCGGAGGTTTCTCTGGGGAATTTGGAAAAGGCAAGGCTGGATTTTGAAAAGGATCCAAATGACTTAGACAATATCATTTGGTACGGCCGCCGAACCGCCTACCTGGGAAATTATCAGGATGCGATCGATATTTATTCGAAGGGACTTACTCTTTTTCCAAACGAATCCCGATTGTATCGTCATAGAGGACACAGATATATTTCCAATCGCCAATTTGAAAAAGCTATTTCTGACCTGGAACGTGCCAGTAAATTGATTGAAGGAACAGAAAATTCGATCGAAGAGGATGGGTTACCTAATGCCCGAAATATCCCAGTAAGTACTAAGCACGGAAACATCTGGTACCACCTTGGACTTGCCTATTATCTTGTGCATAACTATGAAAGTTCCTATCAGGCGTACCTGAATTGCCGGGAATCCGGATCCATGGATGATAATATTGTTTCCAGTACACATTGGCTTTACATGATCCAGCGCAGAATGAGTGATCCCGATAAGGCAAAAACAGAACTTGACCTTATCCAAAAAGAAATGGACATCATCGAGAATGCCAGTTACTATGAACTCTGTTTGCTCTATAAAGGCCTCGCCTCCATTGATTCATTTAGTGTTGAGGGCGAAGATCCCTCTTCTGATGCCTTGCGCTATGGTTTAGCAAACTATCAACTGTATAATGGGGATACGCTAAAGGCTAAAAGGTCGATGACATCAATTTTGGAAGGCGATACCTGGAATTCATTTGGATACATTGCAGCAGAGTCAGATTTTAAAAAATACTTTTCTAATTAGGTTCGGATGGTGGAGGTTAAACGAGTTTGGTTGAAAGGGGTAATGGAGAAAAAAAAAGCCCTCCACTAGGAGGACTTTCCATTCAACTTTATGAAACTGTGTGAATTATATTACTCGTTAACTACGTTAATGATCTTTGTACTTATCCTGGTCCCTTGCTGAATAGTGAAAAATAACATTCCAGTCCTATACTCGCTTACCGAAACCTCCATCTGAAACATTCCTTCATCCTGAATACCGTAGTCCATGATCTTCAATTGTTGACCCTGTGCATTTGAAATAATCAGCTTTAATTCCGCAGACTTTTCTAAGTCTGTAATTAGAGTTACATGATTTCTTGTTGGATTTGGAAATGCTTGAAAGTCCATTTTTCCAGAATCAGCAAACGGTCTTATTGAATATTGTGGGTTATCAGGAATACTGTTCATGATTGCTGGCAGAGGGAAAGTACCTCCGTTGTCTAGAGCAACCCACGGTTCAAAAGCAGGATCGTCACCGCTAAGAAATCCTGAAGCAAAAATCGTAGCGGTTCGCCCCTTCCACCAGCTCAGGTCTGCACGGTAACTTGCCACCACGGTGGTATTGTCATTACCAGGGGTTATGTCAAGATCATAGACTGCTGCTGGCACATTCAGGTAGCCTTGAAAGTCCCCAAATGAAGCATCATCAATTAGTATATTTCCTCCGGTGAGAACATCCACGGTGGGAGCATCTGGTGAGCCATGAAAAAATAGAATCCCTACATTCTCTTCTGAATCTACAGTCTCCATTCCCATGTCGAAAACACTCAACCCAAACCCTGGGCTACCTCCAACGATTCCAGAGGCAACAACAACATATGATCCGTCCTCCTCGAAGGTGATCGGGAAGTTAGCAATAGCATCTGCAGCTGAATCAGAATCACTTCCTGCTACTCCAATATTTATTTCCACTCCAGCTGGTACATCTATATATGGGGTTGCAGTCCGAAAAACAAAGTCGTCCAGCAGTTTTCCTTCATTGGCATAAATATCCACAGTTGGGGTAGGTGAATTATGGATTATTTGAACTCTGGCAGTTGAGCTTGGGGGTGGGGGAGGAGGAGTGCTGATCTGCTTTAGTGGGAATGTTCCTCCATTGTCAAGGGCCACCCATGGTTCAAAAGCAGGATCGTCACCGCTTAGGAAACCTGAAGCAAATATCGTTGCTGTACGTCCTTTCCACCAACTTAAATCAGCCTGGTAACTAGCTACCACAGTACTATTGTCATTTCCAGGGGTTATATCAAGGTCATAGCTCGAAGCGGGAACATTAAGATATCCCTGAAAGTCTCCAAAGGAAGCATCATCAATAAGGATATTTCCTCCAGTGAGAACATCCACGGTGGGTGCATCTGGTGAGCCATGAAAAAATAGAATCCCTACATTTTCGTCTGAATCAGCAGTCTCCATTCCCATATCAAAAACACTTAATCCAAAACCGGGGCTTCCTCCGACGATCCCTGAAGCAACCACAACATAGGAAGCTCCATCGGCAAAGGTCACTGGAAAGTTTGCTATGGCATCGGTGGCGGCATCAGAATCGCTTAGAGCAACTCCAATATTTATCTCAGTTTCCGCAGGCACGTCGATAAAGGGTGTAGCGGTCCGAAATGCAAAATCATCCAAAAGCCTGGCTTCATTGGCATAGATGTCAACGGTCGGAGTTGGTGAATTATGGATAATTTGTACTCTTGCAGTTTGGGCATTTAGCCCCAATGAAAAGAGCATTAAGACTAATAATTGGTAGAAAATTTTCATCATGTTTGTTTTTCAGTTATTGAATACTTTAGGAAACAGGCTTCGACAAGGTTTGTTTAACAAATAATCCAAAAAATCAAACAAAATTCAAGCTTGTAATACAGCCGTCAAATCAACCCGGAGAATGGAAACAGGATCCCACAATGAAAGATTGGAAGAGATAAAAGACCTATTTCAGGATGAATTTGGAGGGCTTACTTCTAACCAGTTAAACTGGAAGCCGGGCCCAAATACCTGGAGCATTGCACAAAATGTAGATCATTTGATCGTGATCAATACAACCTACTTCCCCACATTTGAAAAACTATTAGTAGGAACGTACCAACCTCCAATTTTAGGCAAGGTTAGGTTTCTAGTGGAATGGATGGGAAGTGCGATTCTGAAATCGGTAGATCCTGCGCGCCAAAAAAAGACAAAAACCTTTCCTATTTGGGAACCAAAGATCGGAGACATAGAAGGAGACATCATCCATAGATTTATTCGCCATCAGGAAGAGTTAAAAGAATGGATAGGAAAGTTAGCTCCGATACTTGAGGCAGATACTGTCATCAGTTCACCAGCAAACACCAAAATTTCCTATAAGCTTTCTACCGCGCTCGATATTATTCTTGCTCATGAAAAAAGACATTTCAATCAGGCAGAAGAAGTTCTCAGGCTTCTGTTAAAGCGGGAGTAATATTTTTTTTGCAAAATTTCAACACTGGTCATCAGCAACCCACAAAACCGAACAGAGGAAAATCCTAGCATTTTCATAGGCTGGCGGCTGATGGATAGTCGTATCCCATTTATTTTTAAAAATTTTGCGGGTGGCAAACTTTGCTGTCTACCTAACAACGACTTTTATTATTGGCCATTTGGGTATATCTTGCAAAACGTTGGTCTTTAACCCAACGCTGACGAATACCGCACAAAAGCACTTCCATTAAACCTCCTTTTAAAGCCCAAGCTGCATAGGCAGGGCACTCGTTTTTTTCTGAAGAGAATTTAAATTGAGGTGAACTATTTAGCAGCAATTATTTCCCCGTAAAAAATCAACCAGGGAAGGATTCTCCTTCCCTTTTTTTATTCCAACCTATCATGTGTATTTTTCAGCTTTTGGGCTCGAGCCAATCATATGCACAAACTTCGAAAAGCAGTTTTTCTTCCTCCTTTTTTGTTTCTGCTTGTCAGTGCCGGCCTCAGCATATTTTTTCCTGAAAGATTTCATTTAACTGCAAGTGGAATAAATGATTGGATACTTCAACATTTTGATTGGTTGTTTTCCTGGGGAACCTTTTCATTTCTGATCATTCTTTTGATCACCTATTTCTCGCCTATTGCAAAAGTCCGTATTGGTCGGGCGGGTGCCAAGCCAATCCTAACCAAATGGCAATGGTTCTCGATTACGCTGTGCACGACCATTGCAACCGGCATTTTGTTTTGGGGGACAGCTGAACCCATGTATCATATGCATGAAGGGCCTGCCAACATGCAAGGTGATACCACCTTTGCCATGTCCTCCATGTTTATGCATTGGAGTATTACTCCCTATGGGATTTATACATTGGCGGGGTTGGTTTTTGCTTTATGCTATTACAATCTAAAGCAGCCCTTTGCGGTATCATCTCTGCTTTTTCCGCTTATGGGGCTAGGAGCCCATGGCCCACTGGGCAAGGTGGTGGATGCGGTCTGTTTGTTTGCACTTGTGGCTGGTATGTCGGCCTCGCTCGGCACCGGGATCATGGCCATCTCTGGAGGATTAGAGATCTTCTTCGGCCTCCAACCTGGAAAATTGATCTATGGTCTGATAGGACTGGTCATCGTTTTTGCTTTTGTGATCTCAGCTTCCACAGGCTTAAAAAAAGGGATACGTATTTTGTCAGGAATAAACATTCGACTATTTATAGTCCTGGCGATCTTGATCTTCATCCTCGGACCTACTCGTGAAATGCTAAGCATCGGCCTTGCCGGGGTCGGAGATTATTTCCAGCATTTTTTACCCAGATCAGTCGGCCTTGATTCTGATCTGCCAGCCAGCTGGACCCGAAGCTGGACCGTGTTTTATTGGGCCAACTGGTTGGCCTGGACTCCGGTGACGGCCCTTTTCCTGGGACGACTTGCCTTGGGGTATACCGTTCGTGATTTCATTCATTTTAATCTTTTTCTACCCGCACTTTTTGGCGGCGTTTGGATGATCATATTTTCCGGGTCTACTCTTCATTTTGATAGTCTGACATCTCAGCCAATGTACTCCGCCATGATCACAGACGGCCCTCAGGCCGTCGTGTATTCGCTCTTTGAGTTTTTACCCATGGGAGCCATCATTTCAATTTTCTTCCTGATTATAGTTTTTATCAGTTATGTGACCGCCGCAGATTCAAACACTTCTGCAATGACCGGGATGAGTGTTGAAGGCATTAACCCCGAAAACCCGGAAGCTCCGGTACAAATGAAGATCATTTGGGGATCATTGGTTGGATTGGTCGCATGGGTTATGATCTCTTATGCGGGGATAGATGGTGTAAAAATGATCTCAAATTTGGGCGGATTCCCAGCCTTGTTTCTGATCCTACTTGTAGGATTTGGCCTGTTAAAACTAATTTGGAGCGGAACAGACCTGAACTAAAATTTACCATCCGTCAGTGTCGTTTAGATTACAGGCATTTTGATGATTTGGATGTTAATTTTGCCATGATGGATAAAAGCTTAGCTCCTCTTCTGGTTTTCCTCTTTTTTTTCTCCAGTCAATTGTGTTCGCAGTCTGGTGATCTGCTTATCCGTTTATTAAGTTTGGAAACAAATGATCCCATTGCTGGTGCTCATGTTTTTTTTGATAATACTACCAGCGGAGATTTGTCCGATGAAAATGGAGAAGTTAGTCTCAAACCCCCAGCGGGTCAAAAAGAGAAACTTATTATTTCCCATCTGTCCTATGAAAGTAAGATCTACGATTTTGAAGGCTATTCAAATTTCGAAGAGGTCACTATCATCTATCTTGAAACCAGTGGATATTCTTTGGAAGACGTAGTTGTTTCCTCAAAGAGAAATGCAAAGTGGAAGAAGAATTACCGACTCTTCAAATCTGCTTTGCTTGGAACTGGGGACGCTGCAGAAAAATGCGAGATTCTTAATCCGGAAGTTTTGAGATTTGAAAATCAAGATGACCTGTTTGAAGGTCATGCTATTGACCTTATCAAGATTCGTAATAATTACTTGGGTTATCAGATTGATTTCTTGCTGAAGGAATTGGTAGTAGACAGAAACGGTTCAGCGAGGTATCGTGGGCATGCTAAATTCGAGGATCTTTTCCCGGAGGGTTCCAACAGGAAAGTCAAAAAAAATCGTGAGGTATCTTTTAAGCAGGGACCTCGGTATTTCTTCTGGAGTCTCATCGAGGATAAGATCGAGGAAAGAAAATTTGAAGTGAGTCTGGCCAGATATCAGGAAGGTGTTTTTACCACCCTTATGGTTCCCGAGCGGGATCAAATACTAGCAAAAAATGAAAATGAGGAGATCTATGAGTTAAGCTTTGTAGAATTCTTGGCGGTAAAAAACCTTAATGTAAAAGTACTTGATGATAACCG
>JABDJM010000236.1 GCA_013002475.1 Saprospiraceae bacterium
ATCCTGGATACTCCTGGACACCAGGACTTTGCTGAGGATACTTATCGAACGTTGACAGCCGTTGACTCGGTGATCGTGGTGATTGATGTGGCGAAAGGGGTGGAGACTCAAACCGAAAAGCTTGTGAAGGTTTGCCGCATGCGGCAAACGCCGATTATTGTTTTCATCAACAAATTGGATAGAGAGGGTAAAGATGCCTTTGATTTGCTGGATGAGATCGAGCAAAAATTAGGTTTAACGGCTTGCCCGCTTAGCTGGCCCATTGGAATGGGCCAGCGATTCCAGGGTGTATATAATGGTTACGAAAACAACCTTGTTCTTTTCAGACCTCATTCCAAGCAGGAAATAGCCGAAGATGTCGTGCGGGTAGAAGATCTTAATGATCAGATCCTGAATGATCAGGTCGGTGAAAAGGCAGCAGATGAATTAAGAGAGGAATGGACCATGGTCAGCGAAGTTTACCCTTCATTTGACCGGGAAAAATATTTGAACGGGAACCTTTCCCCCGTTTTCTTCGGCTCGGCCATCAACAATTTTGGAGTAAAGGAGCTACTTGATTGCTTTGTGGAAATAGCCCCCGGTCCGCTTCCCAGGATCACCGAGGAAAGACCCGTTGATCCGGAGGAGGATGTCTTCAGTGGATTTGTATTTAAAATACATGCGAACATTGATCCCCGGCACAGAGACAGGATAGCCTTTTTGAGAATTTGTTCCGGGACTTTCAAGAGGAATACGAATTACCTCCATGTAAGGCAGAATAGGAAGATGAAGTTCTCGAATCCAACCTCTTTCATGGCGGAAAAAAAATCCGTCGTTGAGACTGCTTACCCAGGAGATATTGTGGGCCTTTATGATTCAGGAAATTTCAAAATAGGGGACGCTTTGACGGAAGGAGAGATCCTTAACTTTAAAGGTATTCCCAGCTTTTCCCCGGAGCAATTCCGTTTTGTAAACAACGCCAATCCACTCAAGGCAAAACAATTGGCCAAAGGATTGGCCCAATTGATGGATGAGGGAGTAGCGCAACTGTTCATAAAAGAAACCAATAACAGGAAGATCATTGGCACGGTAGGTGCCCTTCAATTTGAGGTGATCCAGTACAGACTCGAAAAAGAATATGGAGCCTCCTGTCAGTATGAGCCAGTAAACCTCCATAAAGCCTGCTGGATCAGTGGGCCTGATGAAAAGGTGAAAGAATTTCGGGCACGTCGTAAAAAGGATATGGCAGTTGATAAAGATGGCCAACTTGTTTTTTTAGCAGAGTCAGCCTGGGCACTAAAGATGGCCCAGGAAAATTTTCCTGAAATAGAATTTCATTTTACCTCAGAGTATTAATCTAAATCCGATATGGCAAATCAAGAACAAAGTTTCAAATCAATTGTCGCCCATTGCAAAGAATATGGATTCATTTATCAATCCTCGGAGGTATATGATGGATTAGCGGCCGTCTACGATTATGGTCCAAATGGTGTAGAGCTGAAAAACAACATCAAGGAATATTGGTGGAAAGCTATGGTTCAGTTACACGATAATATCGTAGGAATTGATGCTGCCATTTTCATGCACCCAAAGACCTGGAAAGCTTCCGGTCATGTCGACGCCTTTAACGTCCCTTTAATTGATAATAAGGACTCAAAAAAGAGATACAGGGCTGATCAGCTTGTTGAAGAATACATCGAAAAACTTGAGAACAAGATCAATAAGGATGTCGCAAAGGCAAAGAAGCGATTCGGCGAGGCCTTTGATGAAACGAAATATTTGGCCGAAAGCCCAAGGGTGGTAGGATATCAGGAGGAAAAGAAGAAAGTATCTGGACAGTTGGCTCAGTTAATGACCGACAACGATATGGAAGGCCTGGGCAAGCTGATCGTTGACCTAGATATCGCCGATCCGGTGAATGGATCAAAGAACTGGACCGATGTTCGCCAGTTCAACCTTATGTTTTCGACTCAGCTTGGAAACATTGCCGGGGAGGAAGGGAAACTCTACCTCCGACCGGAAACGGCTCAGGGTATTTTCGTGAACTTCCTAAACGTTCAAAAAACAACACGTCAGAAACTCCCCTTTGGAATAGCACAGATCGGCAAAGCGTTCAGAAACGAGATTGTTGCCCGGCAGTTCATTTTCAGGATGAAAGAGTTCGAGCAAATGGAAATGCAGTTCTTCATACAACCCGGAAGCCAGGCAGACTGGTATCAAAAATGGAAAGATCAAAGAATGGCCTGGCACCTGGCATTAGGAACCTCCGACACGAAACTTAGATTTCACGACCACGAGAACCTGGCACATTATGCTGATGCTGCTGTGGATATACAATTTGAGTTCCCATTTGGTTTTAGAGAGTTAGAAGGAATACATTCAAGAACGGACTTTGACCTGGCAAGCCATCAGGAACTGTCAGGCCGGAAGATCCAGTATTTCGATCCCAAAACCAATGAGAGTTATGTCCCTTATGTGGTAGAAACTTCAATAGGATGCGACCGGATGTTTTTGGCTGTTCTTAGCAACGCTTTAATAAAGGAACAGGTACCCGGATCAGATGATCCAAACAACCTTCGTGAAGTATTGAAGATCCACCCGGCATTAGCACCGGTAAAATGTGCGGTTTTACCATTAAAAAGGAATGACGAAAATCTGGTTGCCAAAGCTCAGGAGGTGTTCAAGAAATTGAGACCTCACTTCAATTGTCAGTATGATGATACCGGAAGTATCGGAAAACTATATCGCCGGCAGGATGCCATTGGTACACCCTATTGTGTCACCGTTGATTTTGAATCCCTGGATGATAATACAGTAACGATAAGAGATCGGGATACTTTGCAGCAGGAACGTATTCCCATAGATCAGTTGCAAGAGAAGATAAGAGACCGCGTCAATATGGAGCAGCTTCTAGAGAAACTATAAAAAAAAAAGGGGAAGACAACGTCTTCCCTTTTTTGCTTTACTGCTTTAGTAGAAAATTACTCTGCGGGTTTTTTAGCAGACTCAATTTTGTTCAAAAGCAAAGCTGCCTTCATAAGGAAATCATCCTTATGG
>JABDJM010000238.1 GCA_013002475.1 Saprospiraceae bacterium
CTCCTGGATAATTTCCAAGATCCCAACTCTCTTTTGTTTGGCCCTTGTTGGTTTGAACAAATTTCTCCAAAACAACTGATCCAGTAGCATCAAAAAGCTTCAAATGAACTTCAGATTCCATTTCAGAGCCGATTTCGATAGTTACCTCGTCAACGGTTGGGTTTGGAAATGCAGATAATTCAAAACTTAATGGAGTATTACCAAATGTAGCTGGAGGAGTATGAACATCTCCACTTGGATCGTCTGGTGTATCAGCCGTATCATGGCAAGGTGCAGCGCGACATCCATTGAAGTACCTATTGACAAGCTTAAGGGCATACAATAAGTCATCTGGATTATCATGCTGTCCGGCCAAGCCACCATTAGCAGCTTCTACCAAGTCTTCTACTCTTCCGTGTGGGCCGACAATTTCCCAAACTGAATATGGAATACCATCGCACATCAACCCGAGGTATACTTTATCCAATTCCGGATCTAGTCTGCAATTCAGTGCCAGTGCGAGAGTTTGAGCTGCAAGCCCATTTACGAAACTACCATCATCTTCGAATACTAGCGGTTCAGGTTGGCAGTCTGCAAAACTTGTTTGCATCAGTCCAAGACCAGCAGGGAATCCTCTTGCCCTTCCATATCCAGGCAGAAGGTCCTCTACGCATTCAAGGCTATTGATCAGCATGGCACTTTCTGAAGGATCTCCCAGGATGATCGGATTTTCCGCATCAAGGATGGAACCATCAAAGTTGTACACAATATGCTCAAGCCATTCTGCATCCCCCCATTGTTCCTGCGTATATGAACAGTACTCCCTGAGTTCCGGAGAATTATCGCACAATACGGTGATAGTTTGATAGAAAGAGAAGGTGTTACCACACGGATCGGTAAGAGTATACTCTCTAAGGATCTGATAATCATTTCCCCCAAGCGGTACCTGGCCTTCATCAATGTTAAGGGATGCATCCACGCAACTATTGAGAGTCGCTGGAACCGGGATATTATTACAATCCACAGTTACATCCTCTACGGTGATCGCATTTTCAAAGTTAAATCTGAAAACTTGAGCCTCACAAGTCATCCGACCGCAAGCATCCCAAACAGTGTACAAGTAATTGACGATTGAACCCTGGCAGAATGCTGCTGAAGTATCATATACAGGCCCTATCAATTCAGTTGCAACGATAGGAATGAAGCAAGATGACTCATAGTAGCAATTATCAAAGAATTGCCCATTAGTCTCGCTAAAACAAGTTATGTCTCTTCCATCCGGAGGGAATACCCTTGGTGGAGGATTATCAACTGTGTAAGTCTGGGTACATTGGTCTTGTCTTCCGCACTCATCGGTAACGTAATAGGTTATCTCATACTGAGCACCTGGGCAAGTGCCTAAATTGTCCAATGGAATAGGACCAAACCAGGTAACATCATAATCCAGGTCACACGCAATAATCGCTTGTAACAACTCAGGCTGAGGAATCGCATCAAATGAACACTCTACTGTTCTGTCGGGAGGACAGACTGTAATCAGTGGAGCTGCGTTATCTAAGGTCCATCTCTGGGTGCACAGATCCGTCCTACCACAAGCATCTTCCAATAAATAGGTAACCTCATAGATAGCTCCATCACATCCATCCTGACCAGAAACCAAAGTTGGTCCAACAGGATCAATCGCCACCCACTGATCGCAAGACGAGATTACAGTAGTCAATAATTCATCGACCACAATCTCATCAGCACACTCTATGGTCATGTCAGGAGGACAGATGATCTCTGGAGGATCGTTTTGGATCACAAAGACCCTTGAGCAAGAGGCTACATTTCCACACTCATCCGTAACTGTAAACTCATATGTATGGGTAGTTCCAGGACAATCAGGGTAACTACTAACGGAAGCAGGTCCAACCACAGTGGTGAAAGATTGTCCACACTGTGTGGTTACAGTTACATCTGAAGGGCTAACCACGATATCAGCAGCACATTCAACGGTAACCGGAGCTGGGCAAGTTACCATAGGTGGTTCCGTGCTCTGAACTGTGATGAGCTGCTGGCAACTGGCTTGTAACCCGCATGCATCCGTGGCAGTCCAAATTCTGGTTATGGTTTCTTCCACAGAACAGGCACCAGGTGCTACAACGTCAGTCCAGCTAAGCACCGCGGCTGCCTGGCAATTATCAAAAGCAGTAGGAACCCCAACATGAGTACCTACAAATACATTATCTATCCCCACTTGTGCAGGTCCGGAAAAGTTCTGAGGAATAAACTCATCAAAACAAACATTTACCGTTTGACCAGCGAAAGCGCCAATTGGAACAGAAACAGACATCCAACCGGTCCCTGGTTCAAATGTCCCTGCAAAGGCTGTGTAGTTGAAAACGAGGTTTCCATCAACATAAACTTCAAAAAATCTATCTATTGTAGCCCCAAAAGTAATCAGATCGTAGGCTGCCCAGAAACTGAAGTTTAGGGTCTCATCATAATCACCAAAGGTCATTGTTTGACAAGTGGAAATTGTACCAGGCCCACCGCCATCAAAACCATTTAGAGCATAGCAACTTCCTTCCAGAGGATAAATTGGATAAAATCCAAAACCTACAGAAAAGGGTGCACATGAAACCGTTGCCGGAATAAATGGATTTGCAATATCTACAACATTCCATCCGGCATAGGATCCCGATTCAAACCCACCATTCAAAAGAGCAGAGGTATTGATTGGTTCGCTTTCCTCATCACACTCTATTGTAATTGGTGGAGGACAAAAAACTAGCGGAGGAGTTTCGTCCACAAAAATATACTCGATCGTACACTGCACAAATGTCTGGGTGTTAGGTTCAAAAACGGTAATTGTTCTTAACACGGTTCTTTTTGCACCCACACAGCCTGCTCCTAAATCATCCGTATCAAAAAATGAAACAAATGGAGTGTTAGTACAGAAACCGGAGATTTGTCCACCTAAAGCCAGGAAGTCAGCAACAGTCGTTGGACCAGGAGGCAGTTGATTTATGCATTCTAATAAAATAGGCCCGGGCAGCGGACATTGGACGACAGGGGGATCGCAGGTAACTGTCATTTGAGCTGTACCTACAAGGCTGGCAAACCCATATAGATAAACGTAATAAGTTGTTCCTATACTGGAACAAAAATCTACTGTTGATCCACGATTGAATCCAATACCAGTGACATCACAAGCTGGATCAGTACCTCCTAATTGATCATCATTTCCCGTTACACAGGTTAAGGCACCGCATGCCCCTGACCATACAGTTATTTTGGTGTCATAGTTGGTACCTGGGTTACAAGTGGTGATGTTTATGTTGCCTCCAGTGCCCGGAATTGAATACCAAACACCAGGCTCAGAGCCTCCAAAGGTGACGCAGGTTCCAGGATTATCAGAGTTCGTTGAATTTGATATATCGACCGTCGTACTTGAACCACAAGCAATGGGGATAGCAGCCGAACAAAGATCATTTGGTGGCGCTCCACAGGAAGCAAGACATGTCCTGGAATCTCTATGTGCTATGATGTTGGCGATGTTAGCAGCAGACCAAACGGTATTAGGGCTTGCCGAACTTAGGCTAGGCCACATGATATCATTTGAATTTCCTGCAAGACTGTGCAAGCCATTCCAATCATGTCCGCATTCATGAGCACTAAGGTGAGCCTGGGCAGCCGCATTAGTGGATTGCCAGTCTTCGCAACAATTGTAACGAAGAGAGGTACAAACTGTCCCTAAACCTGCTGCTCGGCCGATAAGGCTCGTAATTGTACAAGGTCCTGGGTCGCCGCGCATAACGTCTCTATTGACCCATAGCTGGCCAATATCATGGGTTACAAACCCAGCTGGTGCCCAACCAACGAAACTGGCTAATAAGGGGGTCATACAAGTACTAGGATCCCATGGGTCAGCGGCTGATGATGCTGGGACAACTATATCAACAATGATATATGTTATTCCCAAGCCACCACCATCGTATAGTGGTTGAATGTTATTCGTAACACCTGTCATTTTAACTCCCACGGCCCCGGTGCTCCCGTATTTTCCTACCATATCAAAGGCCCCCGCCAAACCTATTTCGGATTCAAAGCAGCCTGAGCCTTTTTCTATTTCAACCAAAGAAGGTTCTTGCAGTCTCCTAATAGCCTCCTCTGCGTCCTCATTTCCACATGTCAAATGGGGAGTTGGCATGACATTAGATTTTTTGTAAAAAATATGAGGCTCTTTATCCAACCTTTGATCTAAGTACCAAAGGGGTTCGATAAAATACTCTTCTCCCTTTAATTCAAACCAAGCATAAAAAATGTCATCCGTTATGGTTAATCTTAGCCTTTGATTTGGATCACCATTTACATATCCCTGGAATGCGATATCCGTATTAAACTCCTGCGCCTGTTTCCCTGCCTCGGTAAGGGTATGAAATTCAAAATCAGGAGAAAAAAGATCAGCAGGCCAAACGGTGAAAAGAATTTGATTATCAGCTCCCAAATTAATATTGAAGCTTGCAATGTCATTTTTCCGATTAGAAACAATGCTTCTTATAGCCTTTGTTTCTGAAAAATTGTAAATCTCATATTCGAAAAAGGTATTGTCAAGATCCTGTGTCTTTTCTGATGTAGCTGGAAAATCAAAGTCTCCCAATGCAATTGGAGTTCCATCTGATTTAAAATTTGGATCCTGTTTTTGTGCAAAAGATAGTTGGCAAGTAAAACAAACTAAGGCGGCAAAAAGGACTAGCCTTTTAACTAAAAAATTTCTTGGTTTTGTAGAGATTCTTTTTTTCATTTTTATTGGTTTTAAATAAATGGGGAATAGCCACAAGGAGGGCTTTCCTTCTGAAATTGGCAATATGATATGGGGCCGCTGAATTGCAGCTAATTGGGATTACAACCTGAAAAATGAAATAACCGGGATGTTTACGCGGTAGAAGTGTAAAGGGACATAGGCAATTGGTTTTTTGTGGTTAAAGAATTAGTGTTCAAGCTAGACCTGGAAGATGGGAAACACTTAATTCATTCTCATAATAAACATTTTTTCGAGCCCCAAAAAATATTGTTATGGCTTTTTTGCGAAATACCTAAAAATAGGTAGAAAAAATTGCAGACTATCATGAAGTGTTGATTATCAATGAGGTACTAATTAAGAATATTTCAAACTTAGTGTGAAATTTACAAAAACCGGGATCTCTTTTCGCAAAGGATCCCGGCTAAAAACTTCCGGCAAAAGACTAAATTTTGATAAGCTTTTGAGTGTAAGTCTTATTCTCCTTATCAATTGCACTCAATGCATATATGCCGGGCATTAGATCTTGAATATCAATTTCTATGGAGCCATTATTCTGAATTTCTTCAACATCGAAAGCCTTAACTATTCTTCCATCCAAGTGGTGTATTTGTATTGTGGAAATGACTGTTCCCGCTTCAGAAAATCTCAGGCTAACAGACCGTTTAGATGGATTGGGAAAAATGGAAAAGGCAATGTTTTGTTTAGCAATATTATCCTCCCCTGCCCTTTGCTTCAATTGAACACCTCTATGAGCAGTCCCTCCTTTTTCAATTGGGTGTTGGACATATTCTCTATTCTTAATCCTCCCACTTTTATTAACGCCCAAAGCAGATGCCCTACCCTTTTCAAAAGATTGTGAAACTCCAGGGGGAGATTGAGTCAGAAAATTAATTTTCTGATCGAAATAAGATTCTGAGCCGCATTCGTCTACAATCCTCCAACGAAGTTCAAGGCTGTTTTGGCAAGGACTTACTACATCAAATAAGAAACTAGCATCCATTTCATTCAATCCACAATCATCTATACTAGTGGGACCATCAATCATCCCCAGTAACTCTCCGTCCACCACAAGCTCAACCCTACATGGTTCCCATGGACTTTCCGAGAACCATGCCAGTGTCCCGGTAAAGTCCGGACACTCATACTCTTTATCCGAAATAAGATCCAGATCAAGAGCACCTGGTTCCTCAACAACCTCAGGACCCTTATTACCCTTAATAAGGATCCTTTGCTGACATTCAAAAGAGGTCCCGTGAGAGTCAGTGATTATATAGGTCCTCAAACCTTCCCAATCATTATTGGAACAAAGGGTCGGGAAAAATGACAGGGCATAATAGGAAGGAGTGTGACAGTCAGATTCAATCAGCCCGTTTGGAATTCCGGGAGGAGGCACCTCCTCTCTGCAATCAACCTCTATTACAGGAAAAATGGAGCAATCGATGTTGAAATCACAGGAACAGTTTCGCAGGCAATCACGGGAGTCCCGATGAATCGATATTGCCATTTGGTTACTGGCTGACCAGGATGCATTTGGACTTGAAGCAGTGAGGTATGGCCACATGATCTGGGAATTTTCTTCCGCCAGGCTATGCTTCGCATTCCAGGCATGGCCGATCTCGTGCGCACTCAAATGGGCTTGTGCGGCAGCATTCGTGGAGGACCAATCCTCACAGCAGTTATATTTTCCCGGGCCGCAGACTGTCCCCAGACCTGCTGAGCGCCCGATCAACCCACTGTTTGTACAGGACCCTCCAAAACTCTTTGCAACATCTCTTGCAACCCATAGCTGTCCAATATCATGGGATTCAAATCCTGTTGGCCCCCAGTTTATAAAACTTGGCAGCAGATCATCCATACAGATTCCTTTGAACCAGGGATCTCCTGAGAGACTAGAAGGCACAACTATTTCTGTAACCTTATATTTCACACCGAGGGCCCCATTGTCAAATAAGGCCTGCACGATATTCGTAATTGAGGCCAGCTTTATGGCCACCATTTCCGGAGTCCCATATTTTTCAACCATATCATAAGCTGCGGCTAAGGCAACCTCTGTTTCAAAGCAGGTTCCTTCGGACTTTTCACCTCCTCCAGTCCCGGAAATTTTGCTTACAGCTTCCTCCAGGTCCGTGTTCCCGCAAGAAAGATGAGGAGTTGGTTTTACACTTGACCTACTATAAAATGCATAGGAGGTTGATTTCGAATTTGCGTCAATAAAAGACAAGGGTTCAATGAAGTATTCTTCATTGCCCAATTGAAACCAGGCAAAAAAGATCTCTTCGGTTAGAGTAATCCTGGTTTTTTGATTTGGATCTCCATTGACAATCCCTTTATAGAAAATTCCGTTATTCAAATTTTCGCGGACTTTCCCATTGGGAGTCAAGACTGAGAATTGGAAATCTTCAGCAAGTATACCGGATGGGTAGATCGTAAAATTGATCAAGCCTTTTTCTGGCAATTCCAGATTGAAGCTTAGGACTTTACCTTCTGCGGGATAACTATTTTTTTGAAAAAGAGGAAGAACAGGAAGGTCTATGCCTTCATAATCATAAAACAGATCATCTAAAACTTTGGATGACTTGGAAGCCTTTTTGGAAAAAAAAGTTGGAATTTCTTTTTCTATTGTCCGCTCCTGAGAAAGATTTTCCAGTTGGAATTTCTGAGCCTCCAGGCTTGAAGCCATCATTAGTATTAAGAAGATCAGTATTATAGGGGTATACCTCTGGTAATACCCACGAAAGGACATTGGGGAATTTTTCATTTTGGGTTGGTGTTAAGGCGTTAAGTCTATTAAATGCAATAGCCTGGAAGCCCGTGCTCATACAGCAAGGGGAACT
>JABDJM010000282.1 GCA_013002475.1 Saprospiraceae bacterium
CATCTATAGACCGTTCGATTTCAAAATGTGAGGTGTTTTGTTCTGAGGAGGTTGTCCATTGGACAAGGGCTGCATCTTCTCCTTTTTTAGAAACATCGAAAGAGAGGAGTTCGATGGGGAGACCAACTTGAACCGGCACAAAATAATTGGTTTCAGCACCAGGACAAACTGTGCAGGAGGAAGCTCCGGTCCCATAAAACGGGGCTGTTGGGTTTGTGTATTCAGTTGCAGAGCCATCCGTAACCGTGGCATAAGTTGGGAAGAAGTTTTCGTTAAAAACTACTTCCAATCCCATCGTGGCAGGATCACCACCAGCATCTACCCGAAAAAGTTCATACTCAGCTCCAGCCGTGTAAGTATTTGAGGGAGTGGCCGCATAAGATGTTCCAAACCAAAAGTTTCTATAGCCAGCTTCAGCACCCTGTTGATCAATCCCATTAAATGGAACCTGTACTCCTGGAAAATCAGTTGCATTAACAACCGGGGCCCCAAAAGATGGTGCAGGCATTGCAACATCTTGTCGAAGAAAGACTTCGATGTCAATCCATTGGGCGGTAATATCACCACCACTAGGCATCAATTTAACCACCACATCATTTCCATCCATTTCAGCGGTTATCGACATATTTTGTCCATAAACTGATTGAACCAGAATTGTGGTGAAGGCCAGAAAGGCTATTACTTTAATTATTGTTCTCATTGTATTTTGTCTAAAATTGTTCTGTAATGATGGTTGTTGGAGATCCTAGTATTCCAATTAGTTTTGAATAATCATTTAGAAATGGAGGGCCTGTTGCCCTGATTGTTCCATCCATATTCACATCCTGATCTGCATATTGATTCGTCAAAATACCGGTAGCAGAACCCAGTATATTAATGATTTGAGAATAATCGTTGATGAAGGGCGGTCCGGTTGCCCTTACGTTATTGTTTCCCGAAGTATTCCCACCCCACAAGGCAAAAACACCAGAAATATCAGCCATAGGATTTGTTCCAAATGCCTGAGAAGAGGAAATTGAAAAATCAAAATCAGAAGCAACATCTTCATTAACTCCAATTATAGGAGATGCTGTTCTTACACTTAAATGGTTTCTATGACCAATACCAATATGGTAATCTTCTGCGTCACCGGGAATTTCTAAGAATGAAACACCATCCAGATCAACAATATCCCCATCCTTTTGTAAAAGAGCTGATTTGGTTTGATAGGTGATCGAAGGATCAACTTTGTCTTTTAACCAAAAGAAAACCCAATCTACTACAGAATCGTCCCCGTTAGCATCAAAGGCATTGGGCCCAGCCACTTCACCACCTCCCCTTCCTACGTTAGAAAACTTCCCTGATCCATAGGGAGTGGAGGATGGAAGATTTCCTGCTGCTCTTATTTGATCATTCATATTAATACCCGAAAGTGGACCCTGGAGTTTTACATTAACATTCAGGAGCAATGTATTCATAAGTTCCTCTCCCGATACCACAAAAACTCCAGGTTCATACCCTGAAGCGCTACGAGTGTATGGATCAGTTCCACCACTCATTCCTAACAAGCCAGGGGAGAGATCCCAGTCAGTTCCTGAATCAAATCTTGCTACTCCTGAATCTGCCCTATCAAAAGTCCCTCCCTCATCCGTCTCTGCCCACTGAGGAGTCACAGTAAGGTCCGACCCACCAGAAGTGATTTCAGATATGATCCAAGAAGCCTTGACAACATTTGGAATTGGAGTTCCAGAAATCGTCGCGTCATCATAGGCATCATCCAAAACACGCACGCCTAGGTTGTCTGGTGTTCCAGCTTCCGCTATGGTAATTGGGTTGTAGGTGGTAAGATCAGCTCCCACAGGGAATTCAAAAGACGAAAGATTTGTTTTGATCATTTCACCAGTCCCTGTTGTGGCCACATAATGCCCAGACCCCGCACCACTCACCGTGGCGCTCGCTCCCAAGGTTAAATTGTATGCCCCCAACTCTACTTTTCCTCCAGAACCCGCAAATGAAAGCTCATTCAAAACTTCAGCATTGTCTAAGAGGATTACATTGCCACCATTCTTCGCGATTTCCAGGTCATGAAGGTCATCTCCTCCAAGGGTCATATTGCTGTTGCTAGAACCGGTGAATTGAACCTTGGAGCCCGACTGAGCATCCAGGGTTCCCTGGTTTTGCAGGTCCGTATCTTCTAAAACAAGAGTGGCCGATCCCTCAAGCGTGACGGTAGCCCCACTTTGAATGGTGAATTGGCTATACCCGCAAAATGCAATGGAAATGAAGAGACTTAAGGGTAATAATTTTTTCATTTCGTTCTCAGATTTAATTTTGAGGTTTCTCTTTTACAAAGTAAGATTTTCCTTTTCCAATATTTATCACCCCTTAGGGTGATTTTTTCAATACGAAATTCTCCTATAGGTATCCCAAAATAAGGCTTCAATGGCCAATTTTGGTTTTTTGTTGGCGATAAGCCCATTCTCAATGATTAATTGGCAATGGGTGTTGAGTAATCGGATTCTTTTGGATAAAGATGCCCCTGCTATGAAATGAAAATATATATGAAATCATCCATTTTCTTAACTACAAAGGGCCCTCGATCTAAATCGAGGGCCCTTTGTAATATGCTAAGCGCGGTGTATTATGCCCGGTCAGGCTGGCGATTTGCCTTTTTGATTTTATCAAATCCTTCAATATCAAGATCCAGATTGTCAAGGTCTTCCATTCTAAAGGAGCCTTCCAGGGCGATGACCATAGACCCATCGTCGCCATTAATAATGGCTACCAAATCTGTGATGTTTCCCTTTTTTTCCCGGATCAAGAATTTGATGAGATCCCCATCACTCCGTATCTCAGTTAGCGTTTCAAAGCCTTCCCGAACTAAACCCGGAATAAGACGATTTTGAACACCTCTTGGTACAGGATTGAATTTCTCGGTGCCTACAAGTCGTAACGATTTTAT
>JABDJM010000292.1 GCA_013002475.1 Saprospiraceae bacterium
CTATACAGGATACACCAAGGACCTTGAAGAAAGATTAGGGAGACATCAAAGAGGGTCAGTTCCTTCAACAAGGGAAAGGAGACCCTTAGAACTGGAAACTTACTTTGCTTTTTCGTCCGAAAACCAGGACAGGAATTTTGAAAAGTACCTAAAAACTGGATCGGGAAGAGCAGTTATGAATAAGAGATTTTTTAAAAGAGACTAAAAATCTAATACTGAATAGGATGTTGTTCCGAAGTTCGAAAGAATGGAGGCGAGTTTTAGTTTTAGCCCTTTTCCAGAAATATATATTCTTCAGTCCAATGCGAGTTTCAGCGGCCACCACCGCGACTATTGGAAAACTTCGCTAGGCTCCGAAGTTCGAAAGAACGGAGTCTTCGACTCGGGGCTTTTATCATTTCCATTAAAAAAAGCCGAACAGAAATTCTGCACGGCTTTGATTAAGTATGAGTTTATAAAAGCGTGTTAGTGTACAAAAATCTTTTTGGTACCTGCATTTTCAACAGCTACATAGTAAATACCTGTTGATAGGTTTTGAACCGGGATCTCCAAGCTAGTATCTCCTTGGAACAACATCCCTGAGGCAACCACCCTTCCCAACTGATCAAGGACATTAGATTCAAGATCCTGATTTGTCCGATCGCTGATGTTGATGGTAACAATGTCTGACTCCGGATTATGATAGGAAATAAATGTATCCCCTTTTCGCAAGTCTAGAGTAACAGTATTGCTGTAGGTGTAAGCTCCATTAAGGTCCATCATTTTAAGACGGAAATATTGAATGCCCGTAAATGTATTTTCGATTTTTACTTGGTATCTCTTTTTCTCTAAAGAGAAGCCGGCAGCCTCTTCCATGTGAATCCTATCGAAGGAAATTCCATCCGAACTTTGCTCAAGGATAAATACATCACTATCTACCTCAGCATAGGTCGTCCAGCTAAAAACTAATTCTTTTTCGTCTTTTATGCCTGCAAATTCATCTATCTCAATTGGTAATGCAATGAAAACCGGATCAGCGATCAACTCGCAGCCGGTGGCACCGCCTGTGTGATAGTAAAGGGTTGTAAGCGTCAGATCAGAAATACAATCTGAAAAGACAGGAAAGTTTAGCTCCCCAGAGCATAACCCGCCTCTATTATCAAATGTGTGATCGAAAACTGTGGCACCGAACTGATCCTCAATATGGACGTCCATCTGGCCATATACTGGATCGCAATTGGTGACGTCAAATCTCAAGCTAACTGCGAAATGACACATGCCATTACCCTTATCTCCCATCTCCTCATAGGAGGCTGAGAAAAATTGACAATCTTGAGCATTAAACGTAAGGGTGAAAAGGAAAGCAAAAAGAAAAGAGATTCCTTTGAATTGGTGATTTTTCATGATTAGTGCGTTAATGGGATGGTTTGTACTATGTATTCAAACCCATATAGACACAATTCATGCCAATAGACCGTCACAAGAAAAAAATACACCTAATATGGTAGCCCTTTCCGCCTGGATTACAGCGATTTAGGAATAGAAACGGGCCCTTGCCGGAAGCCTGGCCCATCATCGATATTCCGCCCCTTTATGCCCTCCAGGAGCTCCAGGAAAGCCGAGCGGATGTCACGTTCTCCTTCATCAACCGGCTGGAAAGCCTCCAGCTCTCCATCCTTTTCTCGAAGGGCAAAACGGAAAATATAGTGGTCCTCATCCTTGCCATCAACATCACCAAAAGTCCCAAACCGCATGTCATTGAACTGCAGGAGACCGTCCCTCCTTTTCATTATGGAATAGTATCCATTGCTAAACCACTTCAGGATCTCATATGGCCTTTCTCCATCATACTTCTCAGTTAGGTGGTGATTTTTGGGAAAAATTCTGGGTTTTCCGAGAGTGGCTGGTCGATCATTAACTGAATAAAGAGTTTGGTAATAGGCAGTATCCCCCTCGGCAACAACATTCCAGAGGTAGTTATTCAGAATGGTTGGTGACACCATGAAACGGTTAAATTCAACTCCTTTCTCAACCAAGGCTTTTTCCGCTATACTTTTCACCTTAAAATTATGATACACTCCAAAAAGAAGATAGGCAGAGCTTATAGCTATTCCTATCCAATTCAGTTTTCTCCTCCAGGGATTGTTTCTGGTTTTCTGGGATGCCCAGATCAGAAAAATGAGAAAAGGAGTGGTATAGATC
>JABDJM010000298.1 GCA_013002475.1 Saprospiraceae bacterium
CTGTAACAAGGGTGCTCGATATAGTAAAGTCTGCATTTTGAAGTGCATTACCGAAAGTATAGTTTGGAGGACCATCATTAAAATAGACTTCTACTACAGTAATTCCTCCACCTCCTCTTAAAACATCGTTGTAACCATCGTTATTGAAATCTGCAACGACCATTTGTCGGCCCCAAAGGACAGCAGTGTTCCAGCCGTTGATTTTCGAGTTTGTAACGTCGTTGAATGTGTAGTTTGGTGGGCCGTTATTTAAGAACATTTTGGACGCGGCAGAGTTAGCTGTTGAATTGTCAAAGACAATGACATCTAAATACCCGTCTTCATTAAGATCTCCCCAGGCTTGCCCTCCGGAATTTGGGCTCGTGATCCCGAGATTAAGATCTCCGGAAACCCGGGTGAATTGAGCCTCTAATACCGCAGAACTGCACAGAAGCAGAGCAAGCGGCAGAATAAGTCGGCCAACCCAGTTTGGTTTTTGGTTTGAGGTTTTCTGTCCCATAGTGGTGTTTCTTGGATGTAGATAAATCCACAGCCAGGGGGTGAGCCTAAACTCACCTATACAAAATGTCTAATCTCGGGGGGGAGAAACGGAGGAAGGGTAGAATCATCAAATAAGCGGGGATGATCCTTTGCTTCAATTAAACAAAGGATATACCAAAAACAGGGTATAACCTATAAATGATTGAAAAAACTCAGAATCTGTGACAACAGACCCAGGATAAATGGCAATTTATGCTGCTTTGAGCTTGGCCAGTTTAGATCTGTCCACTTGTTGCTTAGCATATGACTTGGTCACCTCAAAGGATTCCACGCCTTTTTCAGAAGGAAGGTTATACATAGCTTCTGTCATTATGGCTTCGCAAATGGATCTCAAACCACGGGCGCCCAATTTAAAGTCAATGGCTTTCTCTGCAATATAGTCGAGAGCATCTTCCGAGAAAGACAATTTGATTCCCTCTAATTCAAGCAAACGTTGGTATTGTTTGATCAGGGCATTTTTGGGCTCGGTAAGGATAAGCCTCAAGGTATCCTTATCTAGAGGCTCCAGATAAGTCAATACAGGAAGCCTTCCTACCAATTCTGGAATTAGACCAAAGTTCTTGAGGTCTTGATGGTTGATATATTGGAGTAGGTTTTCCCGGTCATAGTTTTCGGTATCCTTGCTACTATAACCGATCACCTGAGTATTTACCCTTCTGGCAATGACTTTTTCGATGCCGTCAAAAGCACCTCCGCAAATGAAGAGTACATTCCGTGTATCGATCTTCACCATTTTCTGCTCAGGATGCTTTCGCCCGCCCTGGGGTGGAACATTCACTTCAGTTCCTTCAAGCATCTTTAGCATTGCCTGCTGTACACCCTCTCCGGAAACATCCCGTGTGATGGAGGGATTATCTCCTTTTCTGGCAATCTTGTCTATCTCATCAATATAGACGATCCCTTTTTCTGCAGCAGGTATATTATAATCACAAACCTGAAGTAACCTTGAAAGAATGCTCTCAACATCTTCACCCACATAACCTGCCTCTGTAAATACAGTAGCATCAACGATGGCGAATGGAACATTTAGGTATTTTGCAATAGTTCTGGCGAGCAAGGTTTTTCCTGTACCCGTTCTACCTACAAAAAGGACATTGGACTTTTCTATCTCTACGTCATCCTTTGGAGATTGACGTAATCTCTTATAATGATTGTATACAGCTACAGAAAGGAATTTTTTGGCATCATCCTGCCCGATCACATAGCTATCCAGATGAATTTTAATGTCTTTTGGAGTGACATTTTGTTGAAGGCTGAATTCATCCTTACGGAGCTCAGGCCTCTCTGCATACAGCTCATCCTGGATCAACTCCTCAGCCTGTTCTACGCAAACTTCACAAATATGCCCCTCGAGTCCTTGTATCAGGATCAGGGCTTCAGACTTATCACGACCGCAAAACGAACATCGGGGGCCATTTTTCTCCTTTCTCATGCATCGCGTGGTTTAGGGTATTGGAGGAAAAATATCCAATCCAAAGATAGAAAATTCAAGTTTTACGCAGTGTCCGTCAAACCACCTTTTCTTTCCAGTACCTCATCGACTAATCCATAATCTCTTGCTTCCGTTGCTATCATCCAATTATCACGGTCGCAATCTTTTTCGATCACATCATAAGGTTGGCTTGTATGGTTCGCCAGAATCTCATAGAGCTCCTTCTGCATGGCTTTGATCAAATGATATGAAATCTCCATATCAGAGACCTGTCCCTGCATTCCGCCCAAAGGCTGGTGGATCATTACCCGGCTATGTGGAAGAGCTGTTCTCTTTCCTTTTTGTCCTGCAGCAAGTAAAACTGCTCCCATGGAGGCAGCAAGACCAGTACAAATTGTGGCAACATCCGGAGAAACGTATTGCATGGTATCATAAATCCCTAAGCCGGCCATCACAGACCCTCCAGGCGAATTGATAAACATCTGAATGTCCCTTTTAGGGTCAGAACTTTCCAAAAACAAAAGCTGAGCCTGTATGACATTAGCAACGTAATCGTTCACAGGTACACCCATGAAAATTATCCTATCCATCATAAGCCTTGAAAAAACGTCAATTGCCTGGACATTCATCTGCCTCTCTTCAATCACAGCAGGAGTAAATCCCTGGATATTGGGTACCCTTGGGGCACTCTTTTCCATGTATTTGTCCAAGTGCATCCCACTTAGACCAAGATGCTTTACAGCGTATTTTCGAAATTCATCTTTGTGAAACATAAAATCAGATTTTTGTAGTAGCGGAATAGCTGCTAAGTAAAAGTATTTAACTCAATAACAAACGGAATGTTCGGTTTTGTTCACGAGAAAAACGCCTTTTCGACCTGCTCAGGGAGAGCTCCGATAAACAAGGCCTAGACTTCTTCGGCTACTTCTGGAGATTCTGAAGCAATATCTGAGTTATCTGCTTCCTGGGCTGCCTTGACAGCCTCTTCAAATTCGGACTTTGTGACCTTTTGTTCAGCAAGGGTAACCTCACTTGTTAGCTTCTTGAAAAGTTTTTCAGTGGCGAGCTCCTGATACATGTTTTCTACTTGTTTCTGATCCTCAAGGAGCCTGTTCGCAGTATTCAGGATCACCAACTCGTCTCCATAGCCGCCAAAATACTCACGTACTCTCTTTTTAAACCCTTCTAAAAGTTCTTCCTCACTTATTTCAAGTTCAAATTTGTCAAGTAGGTCCCTTCGGATCAAAGTCCAACGAAGACCTTTGGCAAATGTCTTGTATTCCTTTTTAGCCTCTTCCTTTGTCTTATCATTAGCCACAGCCAGCCACCTTTCTAAAAAGGCATGTGGCATTTCCATAGGAGTTGCGTCCATGACTCCTTTTTGAATATCCCTGTACAGAAGCTGTTCAGCACTGGTATCATAATAGGCGCTTATTCTATCACGGATCTCCTTTTTAGCTTCTTCCTCAGAAGATACTTTCCCCTCACCAAAAACTTTATCAAAAAATTCCTGATCCAATGTTGCTGGGGTAATGCGACTTACTTCAATGATCTTTCCTTGGAAGTCATCCCCAATCACTGTTTCAGTATCGGCGTCGTCCACCTGAAGAAGATATTTTCGGATGTACTCTTCCGTTCTGTCCTTCTCAATTTTACTCACTTGAAAATTCAATTCATCACCCGTCTTTTTCCCCATCAACTCCTTGCTGAAATCCGCATCCAAATTGTCATCCGCCATGATGGTCATGGTAGTTGCCCAACCGCTCTCCTTTTTGGCATTTCCATCCATCTCCTCAGCCTCGATCTTTACAAGATCCTTTGCTATGATCGGTTCTTCCACTGGCTCATTTTTACCGGCTCGTTTTTGCACAGATTCAAGCTCTTCAGTAACATCCTCCTCCGGGATTTGAACGACTATTTTAGAATAGGTGTCAGTGGTGGAAGCACCAGCAATGGTGTAATCCGGCACCAAACCCAAATCAAACTTTAAGGAGTAAGGTTTAAGGTTGATCAGATCAAACTCTTCAATAATCTCTCCCTCCGCAGGAATTGGTTGTCCCAGGTATTTGATCTTTTCTTCTTCCAGATAATTGAATAGAGTTCTTTGGATCGTTTCATTGATCACATCGGCCATTACGGCTTTGCCATACATTTTCCTGATCAGGCCAATGGGAGTTTTCCCTTTTCGGAAACCTTTCATATGAGACTTACGCCGATACTTGTCCATTTCTTCTTTGAACTTTTTCTCGTAATCCTCCTTATCGATATTTACCGTAAGGTTGATATTTAGCGCATCAATTTCCTCTCTTAGGACCTGTCCCATACGAACATAATATTTTGACAAAAATAACGAAAGGCGATCACACGTAATGCCGACCGCCTCCTAATTAACAAATGGTTTGAGATTTGTGCGGGTGGAGGGACTCGAACCCCCACACCTTGCGGCACTAGATC
>JABDJM010000305.1 GCA_013002475.1 Saprospiraceae bacterium
CTTGGAAGCAGCATGTTGCGCTCTGGCCAAATAAAACAGATTTCTGGGATCCGGCTTTTTCTGATTAGCCACCGCGATCTTCAGATTTTTTATGGCTTCCGGAATCTGGCTTAAATGATACTGACACTCCCCTATTCGGGCAATAATATCCAGATCCTCCTCTGCAAAACGCTGGTATTTCTCATAGAGATTTAAAGCCTCTGCATACTTAGCATTCTTAAAATAATCAGCAGCGGAATCTTTGATCTTACCACCATTAACCTGGGCTTGCATTCCAAAGGAAAGGAAGGAACAGAAAAGAAGTAATAGAGTAAGTCGCGGCATAAAGAGATTAAATTCCTTGTTGATCATCAAACTGCTCCAGGTAATCACCGATCTTTCTTAAAAAAGAACCTCCAAGAAATCCGTCTACCACTCGGTGGTCATAGGACAAGGAAAGGAACATCATTTGCCGTACTCCTATGAAATCTCCTTTATCAGTTTCGATCACTGCAGGTTTCTTCCTAATCGCTCCCGCCGCCAATATCGCCACCTGAGGTTGATTGATAATGGGTGTACCCATGACATTCCCAAAGGTACCGACGTTTGTCAGTGTGAAAGTGCCTCCTTGAATTTCATCTGGCTTAAGCTCGTTGTTCCTAGCTCTAAAGGCCAGGTCGTTTACCTTCTTGGTCAATCCGATGAGAGACAATTGATCTGCAGATTTTATGACCGGAACGATCAGGTTTCCACTTGGCAAAGCAGTGGCCATCCCTACGTTGATATCTTTTTTTACTATGATGTTTTTTCCGTCGACGGAGATATTGACCATTGGGAAATCCCGGATCGCCTTTGAAACTGCTTCTACCAGAATGGGAGTATAGGTTATTTTCTCTCCGTATTTTTTCTGAAATGCATTTTTCACCCGATTCCGCCAATCTACCATTCCGGTTACATCCACTTCAACAAATGAAGTTACATGCGGAGAGGTTTTTTTGCTGTTAACCATATGGTCCGCAATAAGTCTCCTCATCCGGTCCATTTCAACAATCTCCGTTTCTCCTGAAACAGATACTGCAGTGGACACTGATTGCTTTTGCGTGGATGTCGGAACTCCGCCTCCTTTCGATCTGACATCGATGTAACCCAGGATATCTCTTTTAGTAACTCTCCCATCTTTGCCTGTCCCAGGAATAGTGTCCAATTCCGCCTGCCCAATATTTTCCTGTCGGGCAATGTTTTTAACAAGTGGAGAATAAAACCGTCCATTCGAACGGCTCTGGATCCTTTCAGCAGGAGCAGCTGTCGCTACTGCGGCTTCAACTGCCACAGGTTGCGGGGTAGAAACTTTGGAAGAAGATCCATTCCCGACGTTTTCCTGAACGGCAGGACTCGGAGTAGCACTCACTTCTTCACCTTCTGTACTAATAATGGCTATTTCGGCACCGACTGGGACCACGGCATCTACTTCAAATAATATCTTGCTAAGTACCCCAGCCACCGGTGAGGGAACCTCAGAATCTACTTTGTCAGTAGCTATTTCTAATACAGTCTCGTCAATCTCAATGGAATCACCCACCTTTTTCACCCAATTAAGGATCGTGGCTTCCATAATACTTTCGCCCATTTTAGGCATGATCAATTTGACTTCGGCCATAGTTAAATCCTTGATTAATATGGGCTTTTTCAGTAATTATCCCTGGAAAAAGCCATTCTGGTTAGCAAGCGCAAAATTACCCTTATTCTGCCTCAAGTAAAAATTTGCGGAGCATATTAAGAGCAACGACGGAAGTGTACTGAATATTCAACATTCGGTCCTTTGATAGGGATAATTTGCTGGTTTTAATGGATTTCCCGTCCCCAACTGCCAGCCAAATGGTGCCAACAGGTTTGTCTGGAGTGCCCCCGCCAGGGCCCGCTATTCCGGAAACCGAAATTCCGACATCCACCCCGAGGGCCGGAAGCAAGCCTTTTACCATTTCTTTTACGGTTTGCTCGCTGACGGCACCATGATTTTCCAAGGTCTCAGGATTGACAGCCAGAGCACTGATCTTGACCTCATTTGAGTAGGCTACAATACTTCCCTTAAAGTAATTTGAGGACCCTGAGTTTGAGGTGATCTGATGAGCAATATATCCGCCAGAGCAGGACTCTGCCGTGGCTGCCATCAAGTTTCGCTCTTGGAGCAGCTTTCCGACCTGCGAGGCGAGGTCTTCCTTCTCAAATCCATACACCAGATCTCCAAGTCGCTGAACGATCCTTTGCTTTTGCTCTTCAGCAAGCTGGTCGGCCTCCAATTGTGTTTTTGCTTTTGCGGTAAGCCGAAGGCGGACCTGGGCCAAGCCTGGTAAATAAGCCAGCTTAACCCCCTCTGGTAATGTATCCTCAATGTCGCGGATCGCCTCAGCTACCCTTGACTCGCCCTTACCTACAGTCAATATGGTACGGTGGGCAATAGCAATTGCTGGCGACCATTCTTTTAGCTTAGGAAGAAGTTGATTCGAAAAGATCCACTTCATCTCATGAGGCACTCCTGGCATAGAAACCAGGTATTTTTTATCCTTTTCAAAAAGCATCCCAGGAGCTGACCCCATTTTATTAAAAAGTAGCTCTGCATTTGCAGGCATGAAGCATTGTTCACGATGTGCTTCGGTGGGTTTCTGCCCTCGCTTTTCAAAAAATTTCTCGATCCTTTCAAAGGTGGGTGGATCAAACTTGAATCCTACTCCAAAAAAACGGGCGATGGCACTTTTTGTCATGTCATCACGGGTGGGACCAAGGCCTCCGGTCATGATTATCAGATCAGCCATTGCAAAGGCCTCTTCCAGTGCCGTTTCAATTGCAGAAAGTTCGTCGGAGATACTCCGTATTTCCACTAAAGAGATGCCCAGCAATTGAAGCTGCTGACCAATCCAGGCAGAATTCGTGTCCACGATTTGACCGATCAGGATTTCGTCCCCGATCGTAATGATCATTGCATTCATTCAACAAATTGAATTTCTTTTACAGAAAACTCTTCTGTTCCAACCCCGCTTTGTATCCTCAATTTTCCGGTCCTTGAGAGTCCAATAATTTTGCCCCTGAAAACTTCTCCGCTTGGTTTTTTAAAAAGAGACTCCTCCTCGTATTTATACAAATGGCGAATGTATTCCAAATACAGTTCTTCTTTTTGACCTGCCTTTAGCTGGAGATAGTATTTTTCAAGTGGAATGAACAGGCCATTTAAAACAGTTGGCAAATCATAGAACTTGTTATTCAATAAGGCCAAAGAGCTTGGATTAGGGGCATGGGTAAAGTTCCTTTGATTGACATTAATCCCAATGCCAACCACAGAGGACCCGATTGTGTTTTCTTTCAATGAGTTTTGGATCAAGATCCCGCAAAGCTTTTTTCTTTCAACCATCACGT
>JABDJM010000321.1 GCA_013002475.1 Saprospiraceae bacterium
ATTTCACTTCCGGCTCCGGTCCAGGAACGGAAGTAACCAACCGTGCAGGCATCTATTTTGATTTCAATGAGCCGGTGATCACCAATGAAGTGGTTAGCACGATCATGGAACCAAACTTTGTTTATCAGCCAGTGGACCAAGTGCATCTTGAACTCTTTCCAAATCCGGTAATTGAAAAAAGTCAACTTTCTTTTTCCTTGGAAGCTACAGAAGACCTTAGTGTTTCAATTCTTTCTTTGGATGGAAAAACTCTGGTTCATTCGTTTATCTCCGGAACCTTCCCTTCTGGGAAGAACTCAATAGCCATTCCGGTATCAAAACTTCCGAGGGGATTGTATTTCGTACAGCTGAAAACAAAGAGTGGGAAGGAAGGAATTGTGAAATTGATAAAACCCTAACTGTCTCTGAAATTGTGAGGTCATACGGTCACCAGAAGGATCAAACCAATAATGGCTGGCAGCGCTTGAACAAAAAATATTTTTCTATCAGCAGTTGCTGCACCATAGATCCCTGCAACTGCAATACAGCCTAAAAAGAAGATGGCTACATTTTGTTGCCAAGCATTGTCTTCAATAAAGAAGGTCCAAATCAATCCTGCCGCTAAAAATCCATTGTACAAGCCTTGATTGGCTGCAAGTACCTTCGTTTGTGTAAAAAATTCCTTATCGTATCCTTTAAATAGTTGCCTACCCATTTTCGACCAGGAGAACATTTCCAGGTAAAGGAAAAATAGGTGCTCCAAAGCCACAAATCCGATCAGAAGTTTGATTGCAAGTGCCATAGCAATGTTTTTTCCAAAATAAGGTGAAATTCTGGTCAATACAGAAGGCGACTTCTGTGATCATAGATTTGTAACTTAGATGAGGCGAAAAATAGGCGGGTGACCAGGCTTACGATCATTTTTCTGTGCATTATGGCTTTCCAAAGCATTCTGTTGGGTAATCCCTACCCAGGAGAAGACTTGCTTTGTGTCTTAAGTGCTGATGCTGGCCCCGACCAGGCTGTTTGCAATCCAGGAGAAATGGTTACCCTGTCTGGTTGGGTAAGCGACCCAACCGCCACTTATGAATGGACACCTTCTAGCGGACTATCCAATCCTTTTTCCCTGAATCCGACAGCAACCATCACTAACACAATTACCTATACTCTCGAAGCCCAATATACCGACCCGATTAACCTGGTCACCAATGGTGATTTTAATGCCGGAGCTGTGGCTTTTACCTCAGATTATATCCCCGGAACCGGAGGCCCCTGTGGCCTCCTCAGCAATGAAGGTGAATACGCAGTTGCTAATGACCCTTCAACAACCCATACAAATTTTTCCCCTTGCCAAGATCATACAGGCGATGCTACAGGAAACATGATGGTCATAAATGGGGCTGCACAATCAAACCAGAACGTCTGGTGCCAAACTGTAAGTGTGAACCCTGGAACCGATTATGAATTTGGAGCCTGGGTTGCTATGGTCATCAGTTCCTCACCGGCGATACTTCAATTTTCCATCAACGGAATTCTGGTAGGTAGTGTATTAAATGCTCCTCCGACTCCCTGCGCCTGGACACCCTTTACTGCTCCCTGGAATTCAGGAGGCATGACAACTGCGGAGATCTGCATCGTTAATTTGAATACCGCCCCGTCCGGAAATGATTTTGCAATAGACGACATCACCTTCAATGAAGTTTGCACAGCAACTGATGAAGTAACCATTACTGTAAATGAGCCTGCCCAAACTTTTGTTACCGAAACTGTTTGCCCCGAAGACAATTGTGTCTTCGTAGATAATAGTTTTTACTGCGGGGAGGGAAGCTACATAATTGACCTTCAAACTTTCCAGGGATGTGACTCAACCGTATTTCTTGACATAGTCGAAAGCGTCTCCTCAATAATAACTCCTCCACTGGAAACTTTGACCTGCGAAAACACCTTCGTACTAATTGAGCCAATAATTATTTCGGACGGTCAGGCTGTCGATTTTCAATGGTCAGGACCCAATGGGTTTTTGTCAGTCTCAGAAAATATTTTAGCTGTCTTTCCCGGGCAATACGATCTGGTTGTTCAAGTGGTCCTAAATGGAACGGTCTGCTCTCTCAGTGAGTCATTTTTTGTTGAAGAAAATTCTGACACTCCTGTGGCCGACGCCGGAGCAGATGTGGAATTAGGTTGTGGTGAATCTTTTCCGGTACAATTGTCTGCGATTGGATCGAGCTCAGGGACAAACATTAGTTATCAATGGACAGGGCCTGGAGTAAACTCAGACATGCAGGATGTCCAGGTATCCCAACCAGGATTATTTAATCTAATCGTTACCAATACAGAAAATGACTGCTTTTCAGTAGATGCGGTATTGGTTTCAGAAGGAAGTGCTTTGCCGGAGATCAGCCCTACGGCTGAGATCCTGAATTGTGATAATGAGCAAATAGTAATTGATGGAGAGAGCCAAACCCCAAACGTAAACTATACCTGGTTGGGCCCTAATGGTTTTACCAGCTTTGAAGGAAATCCTTCGGTAATGAACACCGGGTGGTATTATTTGACGGTGAGTGCAGGGCCCGGATGTGTGTCCGCAGATTCAATATTAATAGAACAAGACACCCTCCTTCCACCGGTAGGCGGTCTCGGAAATACTATCAGCTGCCTGGATACAAGCGTGCTTATTTCGGTCATTGATCCGGATAGCCTGCTGCAATATTCCTGGACAGGCCCTAACGGATATTTATCTAGCGACACAAATTCGACAGTCAATAGTCCAGGGACCTACACCCTTTTTGCAACGGGACAAAATGGATGTGTGGACTCGGCCGAGGTAGATGTACTTGCCGACCTGGATGTGCCCCTGGCAATGGCTCTGGGTGGACTGGTCAATTGTGCAGAAACTCAGGTTCAAATTGAGGGATCATCCGATAATCTGAATGTAGACTTTCTATGGAGCGGTCCAAATGGATTCTCGAGCGCTGAACAAAGTCCTTTAGTCGATATTCCTGGGACATACAATCTTGAAGTTATTGCAGAAAATGGTTGCAGTTCCAGCGAGCAAGCACTTGTTGAAATAGATACACTTAGCCCATCAATAAACATCCCCCAAACTTCAATTACCTGTGCGGTGCAGAATCCAACGATCGAAGCCAGTTCATCAGGCGAGACATTCAGTTGGACTGGGCCAAATGGATTTGTGTCAGACACAATTTCACCAACGGTTGTCGACCCAGGGATATATACATTGGTTGCTGTAGCTGATAATGGTTGTTCTAGTACTGATTTTGTTGAGGTAGACGACCTCGTAGAAGTCGTTGAAATTGGATTGATGGCCCCGCAGCTCACCTGTACAGAAGATTCAGTGGAAATTGCTTTGACTAGTACTGATATGTTGACATCTACTGCTTGGACTGGCCC
The DNA here is from genome assembly GCA_013002475.1 of Saprospiraceae bacterium. GTDB lineage: Bacteria > Bacteroidota > Bacteroidia > Chitinophagales > Saprospiraceae > JABDJM01. Next base: position 3,391 of record JABDJM010000321.1, read on the forward strand.
AGGAGGCTTTTCAAGTAATGCTCATAACCCGAACGTTTCTGTTCCCGGATGGTACAATGTGGATGTTATTTCTTCTGAGGGATGCCTGGGAATGGATAGTGTTTTGATTGAAGCTGATGCAAGCCTTCCGGACATTTATGCAGATGGTGGCACTCTTTTCTGCGACCCAGACGAAACGACGATATCTGGAGGATCGGCTACCTCCGGGGCAACCATAAGTTGGTCTGGCCCGGGCGACTTTTCTTCTACCGAGGAAGAACCTACTGTAAATCTCCCAGGGGAGTACACGCTTACCATTGCTGCTCCAAATGGTTGTGAAATATCTTCGGTGATCCATGTCATCGAGGACATTGTTACTCCAGACTTACTTGCGGAGGGCGGAATAATTGGTTGCGGACAAACAGACACTCAAATTAATACGAGCTCTGTCGCTGCCATTCAGTTTGAATGGTCTGGTCCGGGAGGGTTTTCCAGCAATGACCCAAACCCTTTGGTTTCCATGCCGGGGAATTATTCCATTCTGGTGACAGGAGCTAATGGTTGTACTTCTGAACAGTCTGTCCTGGTGGATGTAGACGAAAACATCCCGGACCTGGAACTTGAAGCCGCCACGCTGAATTGTGATCTGCCAGAAATTTTTCTTGAGGCAACAAGCCCAGACCAAATACAAAGTTACTCCTGGACAGGTCCAAATGGATTTTCCAGTTCCGCAGTTTCCCCGGAGATCAACAT
>JABDJM010000323.1 GCA_013002475.1 Saprospiraceae bacterium
CATCTAGCGTGATCTTCCCATTTCTGTCTGGCAAGCCTCCGACACCTACTGAGGCGTTTTCAGGATCGGATTCTGTGAGGCGTACCCCTTGCTCTACAGCATCCAGGGCAGAGCCTCCCTTCTTTAAGACCTTCCAGGCAATTTGATTGGCTTCCATACCAAAATCCCAGGTGGACAAAACCAAGGGCCTTATCTTTTTATAACCCTGAGAATGAATGTCACCAAATCCATCGAGTGGCATGCTCAGGCCAGCTAGCCCTAAGCCTGTGTTTCGAATAAACTTTCTTCTTGAACCCATAGGCTACTAATTTTTTTCCCTTAGAGCACGGCCAGGCGTAAAAGGTGCTTGTATTTCATCCAGTTTATTTTCAAGAGGCACTAATTGGTTTTGAATCAATCTTTCAAGTTCATCTTTGATCGGCACAAATTCTTCCTTGGCAATTCCATAAGAATCACGATGAGTTTTTGTGGGAGCTGACGTGCTATACTTTTGCTCATAATTGATAGACCCTATCCTTGAGGCGGGGCCGGGAGGCTGATCGATATCCAATCGGTTTTTGATCCGATCTCCGTTTAGACTGATCCGCAACGCCCGAAGTGAAGACTCGAGTTCTAGAGCAGCTGTCATTAGATCTTCTCCAGATACCTCAGACATTTGAATTGCTTTTTTGATATGCTTCACTTTACTGGACACTTCTCCCATTGTTCGTTGGGTAGTTTCAATTTCCCTGCTTAGCTCAGCAACATCGCGTTGGAAAGCCACCTTGGCCTGACGGTCGGAAGCTGGCATAACGGTATTTTTCAAAGGAACCACGTCAAACTCAACCGGATCCCCCACCTGAGTCATTTCACCATCAATATAAGTTGACATGGTGGCTGTGTAAGTGCCTGGCTCTACGAGCGTACCTTCTCTTTTTCCTGCAAAAGGGTTGTAGAAGGAAGGAGAAGAAAAACTGATCGCTCTCTTCGAAGTATACCTCATGTCCCACTTGAATCTTTTAATTCCTTTTGAAGGTTTTTTCTCTAATTTTTTGACAACAACTCCATCCGCATTGGTTATTGAAAATACCAGCTTAGGTGCTATCTCATCCTGCTCAGCTTTAAGGTCATCGTAGCTAGGATAAGGAATGTCCTTTCCATCTTTGTTTAGCTTTTTTTGATTTTTCTTCCGCTGGTCTTTCAGCGTCTTGATATCCTTATCAAAGAAATAGGTGATCAAAGCCTCTGAGCCCAAATTTTCAGCGGTGAAATAACTATCGCCCTGGAAAGACTTTCCGGGAAGCCCCAAAGGAACAGCAGACTCAAACATCAATGCATCTCTGGTCGCAAGTAGCTGTGGAGAGTTCATTTTGCCATCCCCATCTATACTTCGCAAAGCAGAGTAATCATCTAACACATAAAAACTTCTTCCAAAGGTTCCTAAGACCAGATCATTCTCTCTTCGCTGAATGGCAATATCACGAACGGCAATAGTAGGAACACCGGCCTTCAGTTGTTTCCATCTTTGGCCACCATTAGGCGAGAAGAAAACGCCAAACTCGGTTCCACAAAAAAGCAGATCCTTATTCACATGGTCTTCATCGAAGGCGTAGGTGGAGCCCCTTTCAGGAAGGTTATTGGAAATGTTTTTCCAGGAAATCCCCTTGTCGTTTGACCTGAATAAATAGGGCTTAAAGTCTCCCTTCTTATGATTGTTAAACGCAGCATAGATCACATTCTCATCATACTGACTGGCGTAGACCGCATTGACATAGGTGTTCGAAGGAACACCAGGGAAAGAAGATACCTTTCGCCAGGAATCACCCCCATCCTCGGTTATTTGGATCAATCCATCATCAGTCCCAGCAATCAATAGATCCTGGTTTACGGGTGATTCTGAAAATGCTACAATGGTTCCATAGGGAGAGGTACTTTGGTTTTTCATGACGGCATCCACGCCATATACTTTACCCATCACTTTAAGTTCGTTCCGGTTGATCTGGGCCGTCAAGTCCTCGCTAATTACTGTCCAGGAGTTTCCTTTATCATCTGTTCTGAATACTTTATTCGCAGAAAAATATAACCGGCCGGGCTTGTGAGCACTAACCTGTAATGGAGCATCCCAATTCCATCGATAATTGTTTTCTCCTTTTCTGGGTTTAGGCTGTATACCGACTTCCTCCCCGCTCATTTTATCATAGCGGACGAGCACTCCATATTGCGATTGTGCGTACACGATATTTGGATCATCAGGATCGATTTGAGTTTCGAATCCGTCCCCACCGTGAGTGATAAACCAATCCTCATTTACTATTCCGTGGGCGGTATTTGTCCGGGAGGGTCCACCAATTGAAAAGTTATCCTGAGTACCTCCATAGATGTTATAAAAGGGTGTGGCATTATCAACAGCGACTTTGTAAAATTGAGTTACCGGCAAATTGGCTTTGAAGTCCCAGGTCTTAGCTGCATCAAAAGTTTCATAGATCCCACCATCGCAACCCACCAACCAATGCTTAGTATTGTCCGGATCGATCCACATCGAATGATTGTCCACGTGCTTGGTATCCTCGCCTACGATCTTAAAGGATTTTCCGCCATCCTTGCTGACCTTCATCCAGGTATTCATAGAATATAAAGTCATTGGGTCATGTGGATCAGGGATGATCTCCTGGTAGTAGTTACCACTTGTGGTTTCCTTACCTCGCTTCTCCCAACTGGCTCCCCTGTTCCTGGTCCAAAAGGTGCCACCCTTCCCATCGGCTGCCTCGACCATTGCATAAATAATTTCCGGGTCAGCGGGTGAGATGCAAAGACCGATCCGGCCAATATCTACTTTGGGTAATCCCTTATTGATCTTGTTCCAGGTTTTGCCGCCGTCCACTGTCTTATGCATTCCTGAACCCGGACCTCCACCAATGTAGGTGAATACATGTCTGCGCCTTTGCAAAGCAGCTGCGTACAGAACGGAAGGGTTTGCCGGATCCATAACGATATCGTTTACACCAGTATGCTCATCAATGCCAAGAACCCTTACCCAGGTTTCTCCGGCATCAGTAGTTTTATAAACGCCCCGGTCACCACCACTGCTCCATAAGGGTCCAATGGCTGCAACATATACCTTGTCAGAATTATCCGGGTGAACGATGATCTTTCCGATATGCTCGGAGTTTTTTAAACCCATATGCTTCCAGGATTTCCCTCCATCATCGGAACGATAGATCCCATCACCATAGGCAACAGATCTTTGATTATTATTTTCTCCGGTACCTACCCAGATCCGATTATAATTTGATGGATCAATTACAACACATCCGATCGAATAGGATCCCTGGCTATCAAATATGGGTTTGAAGGTGGTTCCGTTATTCACTGTTTTCCAGACTCCCCCGGAAGCAGTGGCCACATAATAGATGAATGGATTTTCCGGATGAACGGCGATGTCTGAAATCCTCCCTGAAGTAAGGGCCGGACCCACCGCGCGAAACTTCAGACCTGAAACTGATAGTTCATCCAGAGCATGTTTCTTAGTTTCTTCAGTGTCGGTATTTTTTTTCTTTTTCTTTTGAGCTTGCATCTCGCTGGGGAAAAATGCAATAGAAAGAAAAATGATGAGAGTGGTTAGTCGAAAGACAATTTTCATGGTGAATTTTTTGATCGAAAAAAATGGTTAGGGTAAGGCGACCTAAAATAGCCACATTGAGCCGATGCGCAAAGTGAACAAATAATTTTTACGGACAATAATATTAATTTCCAGTACCGATGGGCGGAGGACCTTCAGGGATCATAGCTTTGTACTCATAATCCCCTATTCTTTCCTTGAATTCCGCTTTGACTTCTTCACGTAGAGTTTGTTCCTGAAAAAGATCGACCATCGTCATGCTAAGGGCCTTTGAAGCATAGCCTAAACCTTTGTGACCTATGGACATCCCACCACAGGCAACCACGGCCCAACTATGCCAGGGTGTACCCTTTGGCGCGGTGGTAACCCTGAGCCTTATAACCGGTACCACAAAACTTACATCCCCAACATCGGTAGATCCGCCAGAAGGATGTTCTTTTGTTTCTTCCAAAGGATTAATGTCGCAGACGATCCCCACCTGGTCCTTGCCGGTTGCTTCCTGGATCTTTCTTCCAAAATCTTGTTCCTTATCAGTGTATTCGATTGGACCTAAGTATTGCAGGTTTGCTTGCAATCTCTTACCACCCGTTCGATTGGGAAGAACTTCATGGATACCTGAGATCAAACTTATTTTGTAATCCACATCAGCCATAATAGCAGCTCCTTTGGCTATCTCTTCCACTCTCTTCCAAACCACTTCCATCCCATCTCTTTTGGTATCTCTTACCCGAGTCCAGATCCTGGAATAGTCGGGCACCACATTGACCACCTGTCCTCCATCTTGGATATGATAATGAATCCTGACAGTTGGCTTCACATGTTCGCGGTAATAATTGATCCCGGTGGTAAAGAGTTCGAGGCCATCACTTGCGCTCCGCCCATTCCAGGGGTCTCCAGAAGCATGAGCGGCCTGTCCGTAAAACTCAACCATAAAGTCCACCAAAGCCAGAGAGCTTTGCACGTCCGCCTTAGTTTCAGCACTCGGGTGCCAATCCATCATGACGTCAACATCGTCAAACAAGCCCGCTCTTATCATCCAAAGCTTTCCAAAGTATTTTTCTTCTGCGGGAGTTCCGTAAAAACGAACGGTACCTTCCAACTTGCCTTCCTGAATTAAATCTTTGATGGCAATGGCTGCACCCAGAGAGGCCACACCAAAAAGGTTGTGCCCGCAGCCATGGCCGGGAGCTCCATCATTCAGAGGATCCTTTTGAGGGACTTTCTTTTGACTTAATCCCGGCAGAGCATCAAACTCCCCCATGATCCCAATGACTGGTTTTCCCGAACCGAATTCGGCAGTGAATGCAGTCGGAATTTCTGCAACCCCTCGATTCACTCGTAAACCATTCTGTTCAGCATAGTCAGCGAGGGCATCTGCAGATTGAGTTTCCTGAAAGGCAATCTCTTCAAAAGCCCATATTTGATCGCTTAACGCAGTGAGTGCCTGGTAGTTGGTTTCAATGTTTTTGATCGCCTCCTTTTTGAGGGATTCATGCCCAATGTTTTGGGCAGACCCAGGAATCCAAAATAGGAGAGCCAGGATCAGGAACAAGCCATTTTTCATAATCTGATGTTTTCATTTAGTTCTGGAAAATACGGAAGCTAAGATTAATCTAAAAATCGAAAAGGGGTCCCGAATTGATTTCTATCTTTGGCCTGCCCAGTCTTAACCATATGGATTATTTCAAAGAATCTTTATCCCTACACAAAAGGTTAAAAGGTAAGATCCGGAT
>JABDJM010000325.1 GCA_013002475.1 Saprospiraceae bacterium
CTTCACCAGTCCGATAAGAAGATATGCCGATGTACTGGTTCATCGGGTCCTGGAAAAAAATCTAAGAGAAACCCACCGCTTCGATAAGCCTAAGCTGGAAAGTATGTGTAAGCATATATCGGCTCAGGAAAAGAAAGCCGCTGAGGCAGAGAGGGAGTCCATAAAGTTTAAGTTGGTTGAATTTATGGAGTCCAGAGTGGGTCAGATTTTTGAAGGGTATATCACCGGCTTTATTGATCGTGGATTCTTCGTTCAATTGGCGGGTGTAATGGCTGAAGGTCTTGTTGGTTTTGAACAATTCACCGAGCCTTTTATGGTTGAGAATAGCCGATTGAAAGCCATGGGCAGCAGATCAAAAAAGATCTTCAAAATGGGCGATAAGGTCCGGGTAAAAGTAACAGAGGTAAATCTGTCTAGTCGTCAGATAGACCTTGAATTCATGAACTAAGCCTACACCAGCTCGACGATCTTCCCTCCCTCTAAAACAAGTTTGTGTTCCGCTTTCTCCGCGAGCTTGAGATCGTGAGTGACAAGGACCAGAGTGGTTTTTTGTTCACGGTTCAATTCAAATAAAAGCTCTTCCACTTTAGCTCCCGTTTTTTCATCCAGATTACCGGTTGGCTCATCTGCAAAAAGGATCTTTGGAGAGTTAGAAAAGGCACGGGCAATACACACCCGTTGTTGCTCACCCCCTGACAACTGTGTTGGATAATGATCTTCGCGATCCTGTAAGCCTACTTTTGCAAGGAGTTCTCGGGCCTGGGGTTGAGCATTGCGGATCCCCTGCAATTCAAGAGGAACCATTACATTTTCCAGCGCGGTAAGAGAAGGGATCAGTTGGAAATTTTGAAATACAAAACCAACGTTTTTTCCGCGAACCAGGGCCCGCTCATCTTCGCTCAGTCCATTCAAAGAGATCCCGTCCAGGCTCACCTCTCCGGTAGATGGAGAATCCAGCCCTGCACAAAGACCAAGCAGTGTAGTCTTACCAGACCCTGAAGGACCTACTATTGCGAATGATTTGCCAGCTTCGATATCAAAATTGATCCCGGACAAAACTTCTAAAGGTCCGGTAGCCGTATCAAAAGACTTGGAGAGATTATTTACTTTGAGCATTGTATGAATTATAAAACAAAAGTAACACCACCTATCTACAATTGTTGGAAAGCTCCCCGCTTTGATCAATACAATCGATCAAGGTCCAGCATTTTTGGACCAGTGGTACGCCCATTCAAGAAATGGACCATCCTTTTAGCAACTCTAATTCAGATCTTCATGGCCACCTCATCCTCTGCTCAAGACCAACAACTCATCTATTTTGGTGACCCAATGTGCTCCTGGTGCTATGGCTTTGGATCTGAGCTAGACCAGATCCATGCTGCTTTTCCAGATCTGGATTTCAAAATGGTCATGGGAGGGTTGAGACCCTATGGGAAGGAAAAGATGAGTGAATTGGATGATTTTCTGGAGAATCATTGGGATGAGATACACAACAAAACTGGTAAGGCTTTCAAAAAAGATATCCTTAAGGACCTGGATTTTGTCTATGACACTGAACCACCATCACGGGCAGTTGTGACCTTTCGTAAATTTTTGCCGGAAAAAGAGTTGTCCTTTTTTCATGCAGTGCAACGGGCATTTTATGCAAATAATAAGAACACTCATTTGCTTGACACCTACCTAGAAATTCTTGATGATTTTGATGTGGATAAACAATCCTTCACTAAGGCATGGAAAAGCGAGGAGATGGATCGCGCTACGCTTGCTGAATTTCGATACTCCGGCCAAGTGGGAATTAGGGGGTTCCCAAGTCTGGTGCTAAAAAAAGGAGATCAATATACTATCGTGTCTAATGGCTATGCCAAAGCGGAAGGGATCATCCGGAGTATTAAAAAAGAGCTAGACAAAAATTGACTTGGTCTTGAATGTTAAAATTCTGCACTGCCTGGCGTCCGTGGAAATGGAATCACATCTCGGATATTTGCCATACCGGTAATAAACAGAACCATCCTTTCAAATCCTAAACCGAAGCCGCTGTGCGGTGCTCCACCAAACTTCCTTAAATCCAAATACCACCAAAGCTCTTCCTCTGGAATATCCATTTCTGCCATTCGTGCGGTTAGCTTGTCAAGTCTTTCTTCTCGCTGCGAGCCACCGACAACCTCGCCAATTCCCGGGAATAAAACATCCATGGCAGCGACAGTTTTTCCATCATCATTTTGTCGCATATAAAAAGCCTTGATGTCTTTAGGATAGTCAACCACAATCACGGGCTTGGCAAATTTCTTTTCCACCAACCAGCGCTCGTGCTCGGCCTGAAGGTCCTTGCCCCACTCCTCTGGAAATTGAAACCTTCCTTTCTTATAAGGTTTCGAATTTCGTAGCAGATTGACAGCATCCGAATAGGTGATCCTTTCAAAGTCATTGTCGACAACAAAGCGCAAGGTGTCAATCAAACCCATAGGACGGCGTTCCTCCTTCTTCATTTGCTTCTCAGCATCCTCAATTCGCTTATTCAGAAAGGCCAGATCATCAGGATAATTTTCTAAGACAAAGCGAATTAGGTACTTCGTAAAATCCTCCGCCA
>JABDJM010000370.1 GCA_013002475.1 Saprospiraceae bacterium
CTATAATGCCACCATTCGCTTCGAATATGCTTAAAGCCTTCACTTGCCATGGTTTCTTTTAAGGTAGTCCGCCGTTCCAATACATCTTGCGGAAGGTCGAAATAATCATGATGAGCTGGCCTCCCAAAAAAGTCATATTCCGTGCCCATGTCCAGGGGCACTCCTTCCAGTGTAGCCAAACCAACATCCACTGCCAGACCCCGATTGTGCATCGAGCCCTTTGAGGGCGGAGTCACATAGGTAGCGTTGGGCATGATCTCCCAAAGCCGCTCCTGAACCGCCCCTGGTCTGTAGCAGTCGAAGAGGATCAACCGAAAGCCCTTTTGGCGAAGGGAATTTGCGATCCTGGCCAGAGCTTCAGCTGCTGGAGGCCTCAACAAACAGGCAGGGCATTCATACAATACTTCCCCCACAAAATTATTCTCTGTGGCATACCGAATATCCACAAGGGCATCAGGGATTAGGCTGGGAACATCTGTCCAGATAGGAAGTTCTTTGGGCTTGGGTTGGGGTTCCTTAATTGAGTCCTTTTCTACTGTAGGAAGATCCTTTACAGCTGTTGAGCTTTCTTGTTTACAACATAAAAATAGGACGAAGAAGAAAAAGAGGTATAAGGAGGGTCTCACAAGCTTATTTTGAGAAGAGTTTTTTCAATTCCTGTTCTAGCTCGTGAGCTCTCAGCTTTCTTTTGAGGACTTTCCCCTCTTTATCCAAAAGTATGGTTGTGGGAATAGAACGCACGCCATAAAGAGCGGCGTGTTCGCTTTGCCAGCCTTTCAGGTCGCTGATGTGATTCCAGACCAGGCCATCCTCATCAATGGCTTTTACCCATCGCTCCTTTTGCCGATCCAGACTAACTCCGAAGATCTCAAAACCCTGATCATGATATTGCTCATAGAGTTTTACCACAGCTGGATTTTCACGCCGGCAAGGACCGCACCAACTTGCCCAAAAATCCACCAGGACATATTTGCCTCGAAGATCCGAAAGGTTGTGTTTGTTACCATCCGGATCCATGCCACTTAGCTCCGGAGCTTCGCCTCCCTCTAATAGAGAACGCGCGTTTACCAAAGATTTCTCCAAAGCCAAAACATGCGGCTGGCCTTCTGCTTTGTATTTTTCAAAAAAGCGTTTTCCGTAAACTAAAAAGGCGGGATGCTGACTACTCTGCAAACCAAGAACGAGTCCTCCGAGTGCATTTTTATAAGCAGGCCTTGAGGGATCGATCCGTTGAAGGTTGTGATCAAAAAACTTTTCGACTATAGGACGGTCTATCCCCAACTTAGCAAAGGTAGTTGCATACTCCCGATAGGCTTCGAACAAAAAGGTTAACTCATCATAAGCGGAGTCCTTTAGGTCAATCCCGGCAAAAAATTCCATTCCGTAATGTTCCAATTCGCTAGTATATCCTTTTGGGTCGGTAATAAAACTTTGGTAGGAATTTATGGCAGCTAATTTTCCAAGGAATGGGTCAACCCCCAGCATTGAATCAATATAGACCTTGGTGTCTGCATCATGATCAACGACTGCTTTTTTTGCAGCGGCGTACATTTCAGGATATCTTTTAGATTTCTGGACTTGCCGTTGCAATTGTTGGTATCTGGCTTTTTGCCGTTTGATGGCGTTGATAACATTGTTGTATTCAATGTTGAGATCAGATTTCTTCCACACCGCATTACGGATGTTAACACAGTTACTTTCTAGGACCAGGTGTTCTTCTGAGCTGAAGAAGATCGGAAGTTTTTGTCCCTTTGCTTTTCCTAGATACAAGATCTGCGGAGACCCTTTCTCCAGGTTAAAGGTGAAAAGGTTTTCTTCTGTTGCTTGTGTAGATTCCAAATGCTTAAACCCTACTCCGTCGAATTTAAACAGGGAGATTTCACCACCGCAGTTTAACACGGTTGCTTCCAAAAGGACCTTGTCCTCACCTGGGGTTAATCCAAGAACCATCAAAGCAGGGAGCAGTAAAAAATATATGCTAAATCTTTTCATGTCCATTAATTAAAAAGGGCGTTGAACTCTTCTTCTGTCATTATTTGAACGCTGCCCAAAGCCCGGGCTTTTTTGAGCTTTGATCCGGCTTTTTCACCAACAACAAGAATGTCAAGTTTGCCACTTACTGCGCTCACATTTCGGGCACCTGCCCCGGCAGCCTTTTCCTGGGCTTCTTTTCTGCCCATGGTTTGTAAGGACCCGGTAAACAAGATACTTTTTCCTACCAGCGGGGCATCTTGAGAAATCACTTTTGGACGATCATCTTCGGTTTGGCTAAGATTCACCCCCAGGCCTTCCATTTCTTTCAACATCTCGACATGGTCTGCATTGGCAAAGAAATCCACCATGTTTTGAGCAACAACCGGACCGACATCTTTTAGATGAGTGTAGTCCTCGATAGTCCAGTTCTGAAGGTCTAAAACATGATCAACATTTTTTGCCAGTATAGTTGAGACCTTCTTCCCAAGATGGTGTATGACCAATGAATAAAGCAATCTTTTGATAGGGTTTTTCTTCGCCGTTTCAATGGAGGACCTAAGCTTTTGTGCGGATTTAGCTCCAAAGCCCTCCAGATCTTCGATCGCTGCGTAATCTAACCTGTAAATGTCAGGCAGGTTTTTTAACCAGCCCAAAGCTTGGAAGCGCTCGACATAAGAACGGCCAAAGCCATCGATATCCATGGCGTCTTTGCTGACATGATGGATCATCCTTTGCAATACCTGAGCTTCGCAGTCATAGTTTGGGCACCGCCAGGCTGCTTCTCCTTCTGACTTAACCAAAGCAGTCTGACAGCTTGGACAATTAGTAGGAAACTCGATCGGCATTTCCGATCCATCCCTGCTATCCGATAAGGACTTCACGATATAGGGGATAACATCCCCGGCTCTTTCCACAAGAACCTGATCTCCAATTTTAAGGTCCTTGCTTGTAATGAATTCCTCGTTATGTAGACTGATCGAAGAAATCGTCACACCTGCCAGAGATACCGGTTCAATTTTCGCAACCGGAGTGATGCTACCGACTTTACCGACCTGGTATTCTACATCCAGGAGGGTTGAGCTTGCTTGTTTAGCTTTGAACTTAAAGGCTATGGCCCAGCGAGGATGGTGAGCCGTAAACCCACATTTTTCCTGCAAGGCAAGACTATTCACTTTGATCACCATTCCGTCAATCTCATAAGGATAAGATTCTCGTTTTTCCTCCCATTTCTTACAGAAGGAAAACACCTCTTTTATTCCTTTGCAAACTTTGGAAAGGTCTTCCCCAACCTTAAAGCCAAGATTTGCCATCAACTCCAGCGTTGTTCTGTGTGTCTTGAGGCCAGGCAACAAATTTTTGCCGTCCTTATCCTGAGCGAAGCCCATTTGATAGACAAAGGCCACAAGCTTTCTTTTGGAGGCATCCTTAGGGTCTTTCATTCGCAATCCCCCGGCAGCTGAATTTCGGGGATTTGCAAAAAGGGTTAGCCCCTCCTTTTGTCTTTGCTCATTGAGCTGTTTGAAAACATCCTTGCGGATCAGGACTTCTCCACGGATCTCTGCCTTGTGGATCTTATGCTTAGAAAATTGAGCTTTTAAGGGAATGGAGGGAATGGTTTTGGTGTTAGATGTGATCTCTTCACCCTTTACCCCATTTCCCCGGGTAGCCCCTCTAACCAGAAGATCATTTTCATAAACCAGGGCGATACTTCCGCCATCAAACTTTAGTTCTACATGGTAGTCGATCTTCTCGTCTTCAGGGACCTTACCCATCTTCCTAATTTGAGTGTCAAAGTCCGACAGATCTTCCAGGTTATAGGAGTTGCCGAGTGACAACATCGGTGTTAAATGCGGTACCGAACTAAAATCGCTCGTAAGGTCATTGGATACGCGCTGGGTAGGAGAGTCTGGAGTAATTAATCCCGGATTGTCTTGTTCGATTTTTTCTAATTGCTTGTATAGGCTATCGTATTCATAGTCTGAGACAAGAGGCTCGTTAAGCACATAATATCTCCATTCATGATAAACCAGCACCTTCCTAAGGTCTGTTAATTGATCCGCCCCGACGGTCTCAATTGTTTTGAGAAAATCTTTGGTTTGTGCATTCAATCCTTTTTGCTGATCCTTTTTATACATGCAGTGGATGTTATCTTGATCATCACAAAAATAAAAAGCGGACCCTGAAAATAGAGCCCGCTTTTCATCATTAGTAAAGATAATCTATTGGACCATGAACTTTTCGGTATGGACTCCGCGGTTAGTGGTTATCTGCAAAAGATAAAGCCCTGGAGGCGTATCCAAGGAGATGGAAGTCACGTCCTCATTTGTTGTAAGCGATAGAGCACTGGTGTAAATCAGTCTGCCGTTCAAATCACGAATAGAAACGATTCCGTTTTCAAATCGATCGTTTTCGACCAAAAGTGAAAAATATCCTGGATTCGGATTTGGATTGACCTGAACCTTTCTAATGCCAGTAATCTGGCTTGTGCTGGCGGCCAGGTCTTCATCAAGTTGGAGTTTAAGGCAGTCCGCATTATCTCCTGAAGTGGACATGTTCAGGTTCACTCCATTGCCGCAGAGGTAAAAGGTGACAGCGCCGGATCCCATCTCAGGTGCTGTCCAGTCGACAGAAAACTCAGGTGTTCCTGATGGGCTTGGATGTTCCACATAGGTTCTTCCTGTGTTGGATGCCAAAGCTATAGAGGCATTCGCACTAGGGTTGGAATAGTTGGAAGATTCCGGTCCGCTCACATCCTGCTCAGCATTCAAACAAAGAAGCTGGAAGCCGTAGGCTTGTGGATTACCCATTGAAGCATTTAACGCTATAGTTAGGGAGTAAGTCTCTCCTGGAGCATACATGGCTGTAACCGGGTTTTCGTCTGCGTCCATAAGGTTCAGCGAAATCTCCACCTGAACATCAGCGGAGGTTCCATGGCAGCTGATACAGGTCCGTGGAACACCTCCTTGCTCTTGATCGCCGGGGGCGCCAGTGTTACCCCAGCCAGCCATTCCGGCTCTCCCGGTGGAAGTTCCCAGGCTTATTATTGCACCCAGAAGCAAAACAAATAGCATGTAGAAGTATCGTAATTTCATATTAAGAGGTTTTAGATTTCATATATAACGAAAATCTCATGCCGAAATGACATGAGCGTGTCTTCCAGCTTCCTATTAAGCAGATTGTGGTTCATTTTTCTGCCATCCAAACTCAGGAATTGCACCCTTTACGCCTTTAAAGTAGTCCTCCATTATTTCCAGAACTTCTTCATAACTGTCACCCACATCGAAAGGCTCTCCGAAGCCCACATATTTATTTTCCCAGTCAAACTTGCATAGCATGATCGGTATGTTTGCCCCCTTGGCAATGTAATAGAAACCGCTTTTCAGCCGCTTGACTTTTTTGCGGGTCCCTTCCGGGGCTATCTGGACCTTAAATCTTTCTTTAGAGTTAAACAATCGAATAACTGCATCTACAAAATTAACACCTCCACTTCTGTCTACAGGGTAGCCATGCAAGGCCCTGAATATCCAGCCCAGGGGAGGTCTGAAAAGTTCATTTTTCGCCAGATACATCACATCCATTTTGATGGCCGACCTGATAAGGATTCCCAGGGGGAAATCCCAGTTTGAGGTGTGAGGAATAACCACGACCAATAACTTAGGGATGTGCCTAACATCCGGGCTGTCAAATTTCCAACCCCATAGTCTTAAAATGAAGGAACTAAACCTGCTCAAATCCGTATTTTATTATGTACTGAATATTGCCTTCGCGGCACTTTTCCTGGTAAGGTATTACATTTAGATTTTATTTTGGTACTGAGCAAACCTGTGCAATGAAGTTCTGTTGGCTCCAAAGTTTACTTTTGGTGGTGTTCCTTTGGCCTTATATGGGCCAGGGACAAACGGATATTTTAGGGCCCAGCCCCAAGTCAGGGTTAAAAAAAGTTGATGTCGAATATTCTCATCATGCCGGCTTTTATGAAGAGGGCTTTTTGCTTGAAATGACCACCCCTGGAGGGCGGATCCACTATACTTTGGATGGAAGTACCCCTACCAGAAGAACAGCCAGATACAAAGGGCCTATTTCTATTTCCAAGACAACGATGGTCAGGGCCATTGCCTATAGTGGTTCCCGAAAAAGTAAAATGGAAGGCCGAACCTTTTTTGTAGGCGAACCTGCCAGCACTTTTCCAACTATATCAATAGGGGTCAACCCGGATTATCTTTTCAATGAAGAGACAGGACTGTATGTTCAGGGGCCGAATGCGATTGACTCTTTATGGAGAAAAGATGGCGCGAACTTTTGGAGCAGAAAAGAGCTGAGATGTCATACAGAGTTTTTTGAGGAAGATGAAAAACTGGAGTTTAGCTCAGTAACAGGTTTCAGGCTATTTGGTGGGGTGAGTCGACTCTTTGAACAAAAATCGATCACTCTGGTCACACGGGACAGGTATGGTAAGAAAAGGATCAAGCATAAGATCTTTGGAAAAAAGGGTGAAAAGGATTTCAAGTTTCTCGTGCTTAGAAACTCAGGATCCGATTTTGGAAAGACTCATTTTAGAGATGCATTGACAACCTCCTTGGTGGAGGATTGGGACCTGGAGAATCAGGACCACCGACCATGCCATGTGTATTTAAACGGGCAGTATTGGGGAATCTATAATATCCGTGAAAAGATCAACCGGTATTACCTGGCGGATCATCATGATGTCGACAAAGACAGTATGGATATTGTAGAACATAAGTACACGGTAAAAAGAGGAGGAAGAAGGCATTATCTGAAACTGCTCAGGTATTTAGCAAAAAACGACATAAGCCAGTCAGAGCATTTTGCTCATGTATCCAGGCAAATGGATGTAGAGAATTTCATGGATTACCAGATCGCCCAGATCTTTGTGGACAACCGGGATGCGGGAGGAAATGTTCGTTATTGGAGACCTCAACAC
>JABDJM010000374.1 GCA_013002475.1 Saprospiraceae bacterium
GACCTTCATTGAGATGGTCCAGGATCTTCTGACCGATCTCCACTTTCTTCACAAATTCCTTTTCCCCTCCTTTGGCTTGCTTTTTTAATTTATCCAAACGTTTTTCAGCCGTTTCGATATCCTTTAATACCAACTCGGTATCAATGATCTCTTTATCACGAACCGGATCAACTGAACCATCAACATGAACGACGTTTTCGTTTTCAAAGCACCGGACCAGGTGTACTATGGCATCTACTTCCCGGATGTTTGCCAAAAACTGGTTGCCAAGACCTTCCCCTTTGCTAGCTCCTTTAATCAAGCCAGCAATATCCACGATCTCTATAGTGGTAGGCATGGTCTTTTGAGGGTTTACCAACTCAGTTAGCTTATCCAATCTTTCATCGGGTACCTGGATAATTCCAACATTGGGATCCTTGGTCGCAAAAGGGTAGTTTGCTGCCAGGGCTTTTCCAGAGGTTAATGCATTAAATAGGGTAGACTTCCCTACATTTGGCAAACCGACGATTCCGCATTTCAAGGCCATTGTTCTCTATTTATTAAAAGGTGAGCATCCAGTTTAAGCGGCGCAAATATAAGTTTTTAGCTATGCCCAATCAATCCAGTTTGTGAACCATTTGGCCCACTTCTATCTGTCTGGAAAAAATCCTGAGATCACGCTCGGCAACTTCATTACCGATTATATCCGAAAGAAGCATGAATCCGATTATTCGGAGCCTATTCAATTGGGAATTCGATTGCACCGGGAGATCGATCAATTTACAGACAGACACCCCTTGGTAAAGGGATGCCTGGGAAGGCTACGACCGTACCAACAGAAATATTCTCCCGTGGTTCTGGATATCTGTTTCGATCATCTACTGGCAAAGAATTGGGAAACCTTTGATAAACGTAGCCTGACAGCTTACACCCAGGAGATTTATGCTCTTCTGACAGAACATAAAGATCAGTTACCTGAAAACCTGGGTAGGTCCCTGAAAGGTATGATCGAGGGGGATTGGTTGAATAGTTTTCGAACAAAGAAAGGACTAGCCTATACTTTCTCGCTATTAAGAAGAAGGGTGCGCTTTCAGAATAGATTGGATGAAGCGGTTGACGATTTCTACAGGGACCTGGATTTCTACAATGCTAACTTCCTTTCCTTCTTTACAGAATTAAATGATCATTGCATTGATTGGCGAGCCGCTAACCTTCGAAATGGAGAGAAAGAGTAAATCCTCTGGAGATCACTTTTTCAAGAACGGTAGATTGTAAAAGATCATCATCATAGATAAGGGTGTTACCCAGACCATGCGAAAACTTAATCTCTGGAGAAAAAATGAAGTAGGGGAAAAACATCTGAACACCTGCACCAAATTCCACCGAAAAATCTGTGGGTGATATTTTGACCAGGGTATCCGCCTGCCTGTCCCGTGAGTCAGAAGCTACATCAAAGGAATACTTGATACCGGCTATGACAAACATCCGCATATCGTTATAGGGTTCCGATTTATACCGCACATGAAAGGGTGTTTCGACAAAAACGCTTTCAATCCTACGTGATGATGGATTTCGATCTAGCACTGTGCTTCGATATTCAATATTCCTTTCGGCAAAGGAAAGGGTAGGGAGGAAACGGAAATCGAAATACTTACCCACTTTCAGGTTGGTAACGATTCCCAGATTAAAACCGGGTCCCTTTACAGATTCAGCGATGCGGAAGCTGTCATTCAATACAAAGTCCTGTGAATGATAGATCTTGAACGCACTAGTATTGTACGCCAGAGTGATCCCGAAGTAATAAGGTTTCTGCTCAAAGCCAAGGAAATTATAGTTGCCCTTTTGCTTTTGGCCGTTCACAACTCCAGCGATCAGGAGCCCAAGGGCCAGCAGAATTATTTTATTCCGGTGTAGATTGAACAAATTCCGAATGTAAGTCCTTCCCATGTAGTGGCCTTGTAACCAATTTTTTCTAACCTTTCTTTAAATGCTTCTCTGTCCGGAAAAGCCTGAACCGATCGGTAAAGATATTCATACGCAGAAGCGTCCTTTGAGGTTAACTTTCCGATCTGCGGCAGAATATATTTGAAATAACCGTTAAATACCTGTTTAACTGGAAAAACCTTGGGCTTTGAAAACTCCAGAATGACAAGCTTTCCTCCCGGTTTCAAAACCCTGAGCATCTCCTTTAATCCAAGGTCCAGATTCTCAAAATTCCGGACTCCAAATGCAACGCTGATGCCGTCAAAGGTATTGTCAGCGAATTGGATATTCTCAGAATCCCCAACGACCATTTCGATTTTCTCAGAAAGGCCCTTTTTGGAGATCTTATTTTTTCCGATTTCTAGCATCTCCTTTGAGATGTCCATTCCGACCACTTTTTCAGGGTCAAGGCTTTTTACAATTTCCAAGGCAACATCCCCTGTCCCTGTAGCAACATCCATAAGTACCCTGGGCTTAATATCTCTGAACTTTTGAACCATCTTTTTCCTCCATTGGACATCAATTCCCAAGGATAAAAGTCGATTCAGAAAATCATAGTAGGGAGCAATACGGTCGAACATCCGGCTGACCTGCTTTTTCTTTCCATCCCCTTCGCCTTCATATGGTTTTACCACCGATTGTTCAGATGATTCCATGTCTTTAGATTAGCGCATAAAGATAGTTCATTTTAACCTTGGGACTAAAGCGGGAGTAGTCTTTATCCAATCCTCGAAATCAGGATGATCCTTATATTTTCTTTCCATCATTGGAACTCCGGAAACCCTTGTGATCAAAAGGATCATTAGGACCGGACTTAAAAGGCTAAGTAAGACTAGATCTCCATTTAGGACAATCATAAAAATCCCTATCCAATGGACGATCTGACCGAAATAATTTGGATGACGAGAATATTTCCAAAGTCCCTGGCGCATCAATTTTCCCTGGTTGGCCGGATCCTTCTTAAATTTTCCCATTTGATAGTCCGATATGCTTTCGAAAAGAGTCCCTAGTAACCACACTGCTAATCCAAGCACCTGTATCCAATTCCACATCAATGTCGCTGAAAGGTCAAGAAGTGGAAATATCATGATCCAATTGAGGTGTCCCTGCAACAGAAATACCTGGAGAAGTGATCTCCAATAAAAATTCTTGCCCCAGTCTTTTCGCCAGGCGGCATACCTCCAATCCTCTTTTTTGTTTCGATTTCGAAGAAAAATATAGGTAGAAAGGCGTAACTGGGAAAGCGTCACAAGAGTTGCTAGGAGAAGGCTTAAATCTGAGGGAAAAAAACCATATATCAACCAGCCTGTTAAGAAAATACTGATTCCCCAAATAACATCCACCATACCATTATTTTTTAGTACAAAAAATGGTATAGCCCAGAAAAGGAAGAAGAATACAATGAATATATAGGCTAGCAGAAATGGACTCATCAAAAAATGGTTAGATCGAAAAGGAAACAATTTAGATTGGCATAGGTTTTGGCTTTTTATGAATGTCACTCCCTGACAAATACCCTCCCAGCAAAGAATACTCTGTCACAAAAAGGCGAATAATCGTCATGTCTTAGCGCCCGGCTAAATTACATTTGATCTGCGACTGAGGTCATCTCAAAATTAACCGGTAGAAGCGCGTGACCTGTCAGGTTTGC
>JABDJM010000395.1 GCA_013002475.1 Saprospiraceae bacterium
GTCCTGCTCTTTGCCCAATTGCGAATCAAGATTTTCCCGGTTTGACTTATAATTGGAAAGTTTGAAGGAAGCCAGCTGTATACTTGAGTTTTTGTACTTCTCCTTTAACTCATAATACCTTTTTGCCCGTCGGGCCTGCTTCTCCAATTGCTTTAGATTCCCCTCGATCTCAAAAAGCAGATCTTCAATTCGGTCAAGATCTTCGGATGTGCTTTTGAGCTTGTTCAGCGTTTCATGCTTCCTCCTTTTATACTTGGAGATCCCAGCCGCCTGCTCAAACATCCTACGGCGGCTATTGTCTTTATCCTGAAGGAGATCGTCCACCATCCCTAGCGCAATAATGGCATACGAGTTTGAACCAATACCCGTATCCAGAAAAAGGGAAGTAATATCCTTAAGACGACAGGTAACATTATTTAACCTGTATTCACTTTCGCCGTCCCGGTATAAGAGCCTTGAAATGGAAACGGTTTGGTATTCGGTTGGGAGTATGTTTTGGGTGTTTTCAAATGTGAGGGTAACAGAGGCCAGGCCTGATGCTTTTCTCTTTTTTGTGCCGTTGAAAATGATGTTACTCATTTTATCCAGACGGAGTTCTTTCGACTTTTGCTCTCCAAGTACCCAACGGATAGCATCAACTATGTTGGATTTGCCTGACCCGTTGGGTCCTACGATGCCAATTACATCCTCATTGAAATTGATGAGTGTTTCGTTGGCAAAACTCTTGAACCCTTTTAATTCTAGACTTTTTAAGCGCATAAAAAGCAAAATTAGCCAATTCACAAGTGATAATTTGTGAATTGCCGTGAATAGTTTTACACATTTTGGTTCTAGGGAGACTGACAGAAAATGAATCTTCAGCAGCCTTTGAAGGGCAATTCAAAGATCGCGATTTTCAGGAAATCATTCGTCTTCTGCAAAAATATTCTCACCTCTAAAACCATCTTCATGTCTTCTGACAAACTCCTCCATAAGATTGGTTTTCTCAGCTTGGGTCCAACGGGGATGGTTGCCATAAAAACCCTTAATCTCTCTTTGTCTAAGGCCTTCATAAAGACTTATTGCACAAGCAACTGATACATTAAGACTTTCTGTCATACCCATTTGAGGTATAAAAAAAGTCCCAGTGCAATAAGCCAGGGTTTCGTCCGTGATCCCTTCATGTTCATTTCCAAATACCAATATTACCGAACCTGAGAGGTCATTTTCATAAAGGGATTTACCTGGTTTATTCACGCTGGCACCAAGAATTTTCTCGTACCTGGCCTGGATGCTTTTCATGCATTTTTCCCGGTCATTGAAAAAATGAACATCCAACCATTTCCTGGATCCTGAAGAAGTCCGTTTGCCAATCTTAATTTTGGTGCGCACCCTTTCCGGGTCCGAATGCAAGACATAGGCTTCTCTGATCCCAACTGAATCAGCAGACCTAAGGACCGCTCCAATGTTATGGGTGTCATGGATATTTTCTAACAGGATAGAAAAGTCAGGTTGTCTCAAAGAGGAAACCCGTTCCATTTTTTCCCTTCTGCGTGGGTTCAATTTATCCTGGTTTGAGCTAGGGTTTAAAGGAATACCCTTCGAAATTAAGGATTTTGACAGAATGGTTTTCGTACCAATTTATTTGGGTACTATCCTTAGTCAGAACAGGTTGAAAATCAAATTCAGTCTGAAGCATGCCTGACTCCCTGGGAATAGATTCCTTTTGCCACAAGGTCCCTTTTTGATCCATCATTCTTCCGGCATACAGCATCAGATCATATCCTTTGTAAGCATCCTCATTTGGAAGGATCCCATAGGTATCGAAGAATTTTTTCTGGAATTGTTTTACATCGTATCTATTAAGATCCAGATAGTTTTCACTGCTAACCTTCACATTTAGGGGTTCATAATAATCATAGCTGCCACGCTCATACTGTTGCCACTGTGGCATTCCATAGACTACCACAGGATTCTCTCCTTTGACCACACGTAGTTGACGGAGAAAACTATAGACAAAACTCTCGCTTGACCAACTTGGCACTATGTATACAGTTGTGTCTCCTTCTGGCATCATATAAGGTCCATAATCGAGCTCTACAAATCCAGTAACATCAGCTCCAATGATAAATTCTTTGAACCTGGCAAGGGTATCAGAATTGGCTTCAAAATATTCCTGGAAAATAGGAAGCCGGTTTCTCTCGACCGGTTTATCACGACACACTAGTACGATTTGATCAACGCGATATCTCTCAAGTGCGTGCTCTATAATGGATTGGCAATGAGTTGTCAGAGAGGGTCGGGCCTGAGCATAAAAGGGATTTGTAGAAGTAACTCTCGAACTTGCACTAAACGGCGACAAGTGAGTGATCCCATTTTCTTTTGCAAACTGTGCAACCATCTGTACATTTTCACCCTTTGCCGGGCCAATGATCAAATGGCTTTCCCTGGTGCTGCTTCGGCTTATTAATCCCTGGGTAATTGATTGGTTTGCCTGGGTATCATGCACGTTTACGCTAAGGTTGACATTTTCAGTGCTGAGTTTATCAAGGGCCAGCTTTATCCCATAATAGAATTGAATAGCCAATTGGGACCTATGATCTGGTAAGCCTGAAATCCTGTTGAATCTACTATTCAAAAAGGGAAGCATTACCGACACATTATACTCGGATAAGGTAAGGCTTTCAAGCCCTGGTGCCACTGGAATGTCTGCTTCATCATCCTTTTCAGTAAGGGGTGGAAATTCTTCCGCCGTCTCCATTTCCCAAACTATAGTATCCTTTGCTGTTCCCGGATCAATTCCTGGCAGATCCTGATTATTGGCTACAGGATCCAGAGTCCCAGATGTATGAGGGCTTTGCCTGGCTGTACCGCAAGACAAGCCAAAGAATAAGATGATCAGAAAAAAGACTTGAAGTCTACTCCCACTCAATCGTGGCGGGTGGTTTTGTAGAAATGTCATATACGACGCGATTAATCCCTTTTACATTATTGATGATCCTGCTAGATATTTTTGCCAGAAATTCATGTGGAAGTTTACTCCATTCAGCTGTCATTCCATCTAAGGAATTAACGGCGCGAAGGACGACCGTACGTTCATAAGTCCGCTCATCCCCCATTACCCCAACGCTCTTTATGGGTAATAAAACGGTTACGGCCTGCCAAACCTTGTCATACAAGTCGAATTCTTTCAAGCCTTGGATGAAAATATGATCTGCCTCTTGAAGAATAGCCACTTTTTCCCGAGTGATATCTCCCAGGATTCTGATACCCAATCCAGGCCCAGGGAATGGGTGTCTGCCCAGGATCTTGTCAGGAATATCGAGAGTAGCCCCAACCCTACGCACTTCATCCTTGAAAAGCATTCTCAGGGGTTCGACAATTTCCAATTTCAGTACATCGGGCAATCCTCCCACATTATGATGTGATTTGATAGTTACACTTGGCCCGTGGACTGAAACGGATTCTATAACATCCGGGTAAATCGTTCCCTGGCCAAGCCATTTAATTTCCGGAAAATGGTGCGACTCATGCTCAAATACTTCGATAAACGCTTTTCCAATGGCCTTCCTTTTCGCTTCCGGATCTGATAAGCCTTCCAATGAAGTAAAAAACTTCTCCTTAGCATCCACCCCGGTGACATTCAGGCCCATGCCTTCATATGATTCAAGTACTTCCTCAAACTCATTTTTTCGAAGCAAGCCATTGTCAATGAAAAAGCATTTTAGTCTTGGACCAATGGCATGGTGCAGAAGCATAGCCCCCACTGTGCTGTCAACACCTCCTGACAGACCCATTAATACCTCATCGTTCCCAAGCTTTTCCTTGAGCTCTTCAACTGTTTCATCGATAAAATGCTGAGGAGTCCAATCTCCCTCACATGCACAGATTTTTCGGACAAAATTTTCCAAGAGCATTTTCCCTTGCAGGGAGTGGGTCACTTCTGGATGAAATTGGATCCCGTACACATGATTGGAAAATGAACCATTATGGGATTTAAAGGCCGCCACCTCGATCGAGGCGGTGGAGGCAAGGACCTCAAATTCGGCGGGCAACTCGGTTATGGTGTCTCCATGGGACATCCACACCTGCGAATCTGAATCAAGGCCTTCCGTAAAAAGATCTTGCTTTACCTCAGCCAGCTGGGCTTTTCCATATTCTCGTTTGGATGAGGGCATCACCTTACCCCCATAGTGATTTGCCAGGTACTGAGCTCCATAACAAATACCCAACAGTGGGCGATCCAGCACAGGGCTAAGGTCTAAGGTAAGAGCATTATCTGCCACCACTGAAAAAGGGCTTCCCGAAAGGATAACGCCCTTTATACTGTCATCCAACTCCAATTTATGATTGAAGGGTACGATTTCAGAATACACGTTTAGTTCCCGGATTCTTCGAGCAATTAGCTGTGTATATTGGGAACCAAAATCAAGGATCAAAATTTTTTCGTGCATAGCGGCAAAGATAATATTTTGGGGATATGCACCATTAACCTTATTTCCCCATAAAGCCTTGAATCTGCCGCAGGTTTTATACTTTTAGCTGTGCAACCGTCTTAAGCTCCCAGGCTTAGTCTCAAAACAGATAGTCCGTGCTAAAACAGCCCTGGTTTCTCACACTTTCTTTTGTTGGCTGGTGCTGGCTGTGTCTTCAATGGTTTTGCTGTTGGATGCAGGTAGCCTGCCCTTCCTGTTCAGATGAGCCATTGAACCAGGAGCCGATTGGAGTATTATTGGATCGTCCCGAGATCAACCTGGGTCCTGGGTTCTCAGAGATGGTAGAAGAGCTGAAAAGCGGTGCCGGGGATCATGTTCAGCTAGAGGTTACCGGGAAGCATTTCAAAAATGAACAAGGAGGGGTTGAACTGGCTCTATCAAGGGCCCAAGCCATCGGAGATTCTTTAAGTAGTTATTTGGGGTTGAATTCAGGGTTTTCGCTAAGAACGCAGGAGGTATGGGAGGATGCTGATACGGCTGGTTATTTTCAAGGATTCGATGTACAGTGGAATGAATTGCCAGAACAGGAACCCTTGCCGCCCATGGAGAAGGTTTTCTTTTTGGCTGCAACTGATGCCCGATTTACTCTAGCGGAAGAAGACCTAGCCTACCTGCAGGAAATTGCGGAGTATATAATTTCGAAAAAGGTAAAAGCAACCGTCGAGGGGCACACGGATGATTCTGGTTCTAATAGGACTAATAATAGAATGGGTAGAAAGAGGGCCCAATTTATCGTTGGTGAACTGAAAAAACTTGGGGTACCAGAAGCCCAACTAACCTGGGAAAATAAAACATATTTGGAGCCTCTCGTTCCTAATAGTTCGCGGGAAAACCGGGCGAAGAATCGCCGGGCTATTCTGAGGGTTGCTCAATAAAATCTTGTTTATGTCTATGATCTTTCTTTTTTGCGCTGAATGTACCTGGGAAATCCTTCCTATGCTATTGGGTGCCTGGATATTGGGATTTTTGCTTTGGGGAGCCATAAACAGAAAAAGGTTCAAAAGGAAAATCGAGAAATTTTCTGCTGAAAACACCGAAACCAGGGAAAAGTACGAGGCCAATAAACGAACATTAGACAAAGAGATCTACAAGAATAAGAAGCTTACTCAGAAGTTTATGGATCTTGAAAAGGAGAACATCAGTCTAAGGCTTGATCTTGATGAATTGAGATCGAATTAGCCTACCAGGCCCCTACCCGATTTATTTATTTTTCCAGTTGCCGTCAAGTCTTTCATTAACCTGTCCAATATTCCATTAATAAAATCCTTGCTCTTTTCGGTGCTGTAAAGCTTGCTAATCTCTACATACTCATTTAGAGTCACCTTAGTTGGTATGGAGGTAAACATGATCAATTCTGACAGGGCTAGTTTCAATAGGATCATATCCAGAACAGCTACTCTTTCAGCATCCCAGTTTTTTAGTGTTGGGAGGATATACTCTTCTAGTGCTGTATTTTCCTGCTGTACATATTGCAAGAGTTGAAGGCCAAATTCCTCAATCGTCTCAGGATTAGGCTTGTAAACCTTTAGGAAGTCTTCTTTAGCCGGAAGGCTCTTGATGGTTTTCTTAATCGCCCCAATAATTAATGATTTATCATCGATCCAGTTCCGGTAATTATATTCCAATAGATCTGTGAACGCTTCATTATTGCAGCAATCTTTAAAAAGGGCTAGTAACTGCTTTTTGTGATCCTCCTCAGAAGGATCCATAGAAGTTGCATAGTTTATATACTCTTGTTTTTTGGCCGACTGATAATAAAGGAGTCTTACAATATCATCATCGATGGCTGGCCATTCCTGATGTTTTTGACAGGCAATGGCAAAGGCACCGTTATTAGAAAGGGATTTGATACAAGAGTTATCTGCTAAATAAGGTCGAAAAGAACGGTCTTCCTTGGAGGGCAGATGCTTACTATGTCTGCTTTTAGCCTCCTTAGTGGCGTGGCTGGCCACAGCCATGAATATTTTTAGGGCGAACAGGTAAAGGTCAAACGATTGATTAACAACCTGTCTATACAAGGGTAATAGATCCTGAGATGTCAATTCCTTATCACGGTCAAGAGCATAGAGCAATTGCATGATTTTGACCCTGATACTGCGGCGGCTAAGCATAATCGTTTTTATCCTTTTTAACCCAATTAGAACTCGTTGACAAAGAAATGCATTTTTTCAACAGGGATCTAAAAAAAGTCTATCAGATCCAGGGCTGATTTCTCTTAAGTCCTTATTTAACATACTGGGAAGCCACCTCATCCCAGCTGGGAAGTTTTCGGTGGTGCCATTTCATGAGGATCTTTCCATCCTTCCATAGTACAATACCCGGGTTGGACCGAACGATAGTCTTGAGGAGGATATCATCTGCCTGATAAATCGGATACGCCGCTTGTGTGGCGTGCCTAAGGTCATCTATCATGCTATTTCCTGCTCCACCAGCCACTCCGTAAACAAGCAAGCCCGCCTGCTCCGCAGCCTCGCAAAATGGATTTACTATTTCTCCATAATTGTTTGCAAAACGGTTGTCCCATTTATAGGTGGTTTCCGGATTTTCAACCGTGGTTTCACCCGCTACCTTACTCACAACCTGAAGGCTTCCATCAGGCATGGTCACCGTATCATGTTGCATCACCGGAATTTTACGCTCTACCATTTTGGTGCTGCTTTTTCCCATCAATTTATGTGACACGATCATCAGGCTGTACCCAGAATAATTCAGCAGTGAATCCGTGATATCTATTCCTTCCTCATCAGAAATTGCATAATCACTGATCTTGGTGGCCTCAATCGTAGGTTCGGTTTGGACTTGATCATATTCCCAGTCTGCCTTTGGAAATTCTTTGAACTTCTTCAGAAATTCAGCATAAGGGAGTTCAATAATCTCCCCGCTTGTCTTATTGGTCAACTTATACGCAACGACCTGAACAGCCCCTGCTGCATCTTCCTCTGCTACCTTGGTGGATGCAACATCAGTACCCACCTTAAAAGGTCTGAAATCCTGATTGGGAATATCCCAGGCATAATTGCTCAAGCAGTAAACGATCAACCCAACGAGTGAAGCGCCAAGGATTCCGTTTCGGATCGGGCTAGTAAACAAGCGATGCATATCCTTTGACTTCAAAAGGAAATACACGGAGGGGAACAACAGGAAAATATCTTTGTAAAAAGAGGTCTTCGGTTCCAGTTTAATAAAGTCTCCAAAACATCCACAATCCGTAACCTTCATATTGGTCTTCACATAAGGTCCCCATGAACCGAAATCGAAGAAGTTCACCCCGGATGGAACATATCCTGTCAGGAAAGTAAAGCCGGTAAGGATGGTGAATAATCCAACGAGTAGAAAAAACGCCCAACTGGTAACCTTTGGCCTTGAACCAATGATCAACATAATCCCAAGGACCATTTCAAAAACGATCATCCCTACAGAAAAAGAAACAGAGAGATTGGATAACCAGGGAAATATTGGCGCAATAAATGAAAGGAAAGTGTCGGCAAAGGTGCTTTCAAATTCTGCGAAGTATTGCTCCATTTTGTAGGCTGTCCCCAGGGGGTCAACAGCCTTTACATATCCTGAAAAAAGAAAAAGCGCCCCGCAATAATTTTGCAGGAAACTCATAAGGATTGACTTTTCCTTTTTCAATCCAAAAACGACAATTGCTGTCAGGATGACGGCGGCTATGGCGATGTATAGTAGTAGCGTTCCAAGAGTCATATTAAAAGTTTCCTTTTAGTTATGGTTGGTAATTTGTGAAATTTCTTCAAGCTGGATCAATGCGAAAATGGCATAATTGGCTATATCCATGTAATTGGCATCGAGGCCTTCTGAGACAAGTGTTTTACGATCGTTATCCTCTATTTGTTTGATCCGCAAAAGTTTCATCAGAATCAGATCGGTCAGTGAACTAACACGCATATCGCGCCAGGCTTCCCCATAATCATGATTTTTATCCATCATCAACTCACGCGTATTCCGGATCTCTTGATCGAATAGACTTTGTGCCTTCTCTGCTGAAAGATCCAGTGGGGCATTCTCATTCATTTCCAGCTGTACAAGAGCCATCATACAATAATTGATGATCCCGATGTACTCACTTTCAATCCCTTCATCAACTTTAGAAGTCCCTTGCTGTTCAATAGATCGGATCCTGGCCGCTTTGATATAGATTTGGTCTGTTAGGCTACTGGGTCTGAGGATCCTCCAAGCAGTACCATAGTCCTTGGTTTTCTTGCTAAAAAGGTCCCGGCAATTCGTTACCACCTTATCGTATTGGGCCAATGTTTTTTCCAATCCTCAAATTTTTTGCAAATATAAAGTTTTACACCTGGCTTAGGACTGCAATCTAAGGCCTCTTAGTTCGGCATTTTCCAATATTTTGCGAATGATTTCAAACGAAATGTTAAGTGAAGGAGAAGCATGAATACTATACACTGGAAAAAACCGCCACCGCGATAGTCAGGGATCGGGGAAGTCGATTCCTGGGCTTTGCTCTGCCTGTAAGTTCTAAATCTGAATTTGAAGAGCATTTGACACAATTCAGAAAAGAGCATCCCAAGGCAAACCACCATTGTTATGCTTATCGGCTTGGCACCTCAGGGTCGGAATACAGAGCAAACGATGATGGAGAACCCTCAGGGACAGCCGGCAAACCCATTCTAGGGCAGATCGATAGTTTTCAGGTCACTAACATTCTCATTATCGTGGTGCGATATTTTGGGGGGACGAAGCTTGGAACCTCAGGCCTTATCCAGGCCTACCGCGAAACTGCCAGGCTCACTCTTGAGAATGCAGATATTGTCAAAAAAGAAGTCAGAAGTTACTATCGGATTTCCTTCGGATATGAAAAAATGGGTCCCATCATGTCATACATAAAGAAAAGTGGAGCTCAGATTGAAGATCAAAGTTTCGAAGAAGAACCCTGGGTTGAATTTTCATTTCCAATCAAATCGGCAGAGAAGAGCAATCATGATCTCGGTGCACGCATCTCAGGGGTTATTCCGGAAATCTTTGATCCAGAGGAACATCAGGATGGATGGAGTATCCAATTTTTAGAAAGTCAGTAGGATTATCGAAGTAAGGTAAAGTCTCCGCTTAGGATCACCTTTTTCCCATCAATTGGGCAGGTGTATTCCACCAGATACACAAAAACTCCTGGATTTAAATATTTGCCATTGAAGCTGCCATCCCAACCCTCATGTTTATCGCTCGTAACCCATAAAGTGTTGCCCCAGCGATCGAAGACTCTTAAAAAATCAATGGATTCCAGGAGATCGGCAAAAATGATGAACTTATCATTTGCACCATCTTCATTTGGCGAAAAAACATTGGGTACACCAACCAGACCTTTCGGGCAATTGGTGAAAGGCCTAACTACAACTTGCTCTTCATTTCTGCAGCCAGAAACTGGATCTATATAGACGACCGTGAAAACATCTGTTGAATCACCCAGGTACTGGGGGTTTGGAC
>JABDJM010000396.1 GCA_013002475.1 Saprospiraceae bacterium
AAAATGGCTTAATAGAAAATTAGTTTAGGAATGCGATATTTAATTATCGCAAATAAAAGGTAATGGCCAGATGAGAGTCTGGCCATTTTTCTTTTTAGAGGTTTTGGTCATCCGGGATTGTTCATTCAGTATCCTTTAGAACAAGGGCTTGATAGGGTAGAAGATCTACTGTATTCCCGTCAATTGAAATTCCTTGATGGTTATTGATGAGGACTTCTTGCTTACTACTTATTTCAGGATTAGAAAGGCTAGAATTTTCGGAGGAGAAATTGAGCAACACAATAAACTTCTCCTGGTCCAAAATTCTTGAGAAAGCATACACATGCTGATCCTCCTTATCAATAAGCTTGTACTTCCCATAGACAAGAACGGGGTTGTCAGATCGTAGCTTGGTCATTTTCCTGAGATGATTAAGCACGCTATTAGGATCTTGCTCCTGGTTTTCAACGTTAATTTCCAGATAATTTTCATTGACTTTCTTCCATGGCATACCTGTAGTGAAGCCCGCCTCTTTAGTTTTATCCCAATGCATGGGTGTGCGGCTATTTTCGCGGGAATTATAGTTCAGTTCTTTCATAAAATCATCAAGATCTCTGCCTTGCTCCACTGCTGCCTTATATTCTCCCAAGGCCGATACATCCACATACTCCTCGATTGTTGGCATGTCAATGTTGGTCATTCCTAATTCGTCGCCAAAGTACAAGTATGGGGTCCCTTTCATACTAAGCAAAAGGGTGTTCAACATTTTGGTAGAAGCAGCCCGGAATTTAGGATCAGGGTTTCCAAAGCGGTTCACCAATCTTGAATTATCATGATTTGCCAGAAAAATTGCTATCCAACCTTTATCCACAAATGCGCTGTCCCATTTGGTGAGGACTTCTCTAAGTTCCGGCATGGTATAACCCTCTGGCGTCCGTGAGATACTGACAGTTTCAAAGTGGTAGGCCATCTGTAGTTCCTTACGCTCTTCATCTACCAGATCATGTGCATCCTGGAAAGAGGATCCGGCGCCCTCGGCCACTGCAAACACATCAAATTTTGAAAGTACTTCTTCGTTCATTTCCCGGAGGTAGTCATGAAGTTCAGGGCGCATACCATACCATTTAATGAAATCCTTTTCATGTCCCTCCGGCCATTCGGGAAATGTTATGTCCTTGCTTGCAAACTGAAAAGCATCCAGCCGAAAGCCATCCACACCTTTTTCGATCCAAAATTTCATGATGTCTTGTACCTCTTGGCGGACCTTGGGATTTTCCCAATTAAGATCAGGTTGGGCATCTGCAAAATAATGCAGGTAATAAGCGTTCGAAAGTGAGTCGTACTCCCAGGCGCCTTCAGGATCAAAAATGCTGTAGCGGTAGGGCGGTTCCCCTTTTTCTGCTGGCCACCAATGATAATAGTCCCGGTAAGGGTTGTCTCTGGAACTTCTGGATTGCTGGAACCAGTCATGTTGGTCACTGCTGTGGTTCACCACAACATCCAGCACAAACTTTATTCCCCTGTCATGAAACCCCTGCAACATTTTTTCAAAATCATCCATGCTACCATATCGGGGATGTATAGCCCGGTAATCACTGACATCATAACCGTTATCCACTAAGGGAGATTCGAAAAAAGGATTCATCCAAACCATGGTAACGCCAAGACTTTCTATATAATCCAACTTTTCAATGACGCCCTTGAAGTCCCCAAAGCCATCCCCATCTGTATCCTTGAAACTCTGTGGATAGATCTGATATAGGATACCTTCTTTCCACCAGTTGCCTGAATCACTTATTGCTGGGTCTTGCTCTTGGTTGCAGCTAAGAAGGATCAAAGCTGAAAATAGAAGGAGGGCATACTTCATAATGAAAATCAATTATTGGTTAGCAAACCAGAGGATATGAACTAAAAGTTAAATAAATCTTACCGATGTTGATCGATCAAAATTACATTGCCATCCGGATCGGAAACAGTGAAGCTTGCTGGTCCGGAACCATCTTCATCTGCTTCGCTGCTCAACTGGATGCCATGGCCTTTCAATGCTTTTTGAATGGCCCTGACATCATCAAAGGGGTCCACAGGATTTGCACTATGATCCCAACCGGGATTAAAGGTCAGGATGTTTCCTTCAAACATTCCCTGGAAAAGCCCGATCAGGGCGTTTCCATTTTTCATAATGAGGTAATTCTTATCCATGTCTCCTGCAAAAACCGTAAACCCCAGCTTTTCATAAAACTCTTTGGATGTTTTTAGATCCTTGACGCTGAGGCTGGCAGAAAATACTCCAAGTTTCATATTGAATTAATTGAGTGAAAAAGTTGATTGCTAATTTAGATCAGTTCATAATTTAGACAATTGAAACGGAAAGACGAATATCTGGATAGTCAGAATAGAATTCCAGGAGTTCTGTTGGTTCCGTGATTTTCATCATCCGACAACTGGTTATTTATGGCTAAATAGCTAATCAATTGAGTAGCATGAGTTATTTGAATCTCAAACTAATCCTGATCCTTTCTTTTTTGATTCTCCATACGGGTGCTTGTGACAAAAATGAAGATCCTATCTCCATTTTCATGGAAAGTGCCCACTTCATTGTCCTAACAAATACTAATCACAGCAATGAGGTCGAGATTCAAGAAGTCCTGGATAGGGCTGAAGAGTTGTATCCAAATATCCTAGAGGTCCTTGGGGAAGAAAGAGAGCCGATAAACAAGATCACGCTTCGATTGGAAGGAGATTTTGTCGAGCAAGGACCTTATTTCGATCCGGATGGCATACACTTGTTTCGATACAGTCAGGAGGAGAATGGATACCTGGCTCTTATGACCCATGAATTGATCCACGCTTTTCGGGAGGAGTATTATATAGAGTATGATCCATGGTCCTGGGAGAACTATCCCTTTTTGGACGAAGGTTTTGCTGAGTATGTGGCTATGATGGTGGACAGTACTAAGAATAGTTTCCCCTGGTATGGATATGATGCTTATGCTGTAGTTGGTGATATGGTGTTAAAAGAAAATTTGATCCCATTTGAGATCTTACGGGAAAGGCATCATGAGATCAATCAACCTTGCCATATACAAACCTATACTCAAAGGGCCTTATGGATGAATTATTTAGATGAAACATATGGCAGAGATACGCTTCTATTACTCAACTATCCGGAAACACCAACTACCGCTGGTTTTTTTGAAAATACCCTGGGAGCAAGTTTGGTAGAAGTTGATTCATCCTGGCATAGCTGGGTGCTTGAAAAGTATAACAGCACCCCGAATGCTGCTCAGATTGCAGATGGTTTTCGGAATCACACTAGCTGGTATGAATACTGTGAGTATTGATTGATAAAATGAAGCAAGGGTTTAACACCTTGCCGTCTTTCTTTTGATTCCCACGCGGTCTTTATCAATCACCTTTTGGATGTAGTCTCTGGCAAATGGGACTTTACAGGCTGTTCCATCCATGTCCACTTCAACTGAACCTATTTTGTCCGATACCTTCTGGGCTTTGTCCGTCAGGGCTTTAACATAAGTGCCGATGGATATCACAAAACCATTCATTGTGTACTTGACCCGGTTCTGAGAACCATGGATCTCCTTTGCCACTCTGTCCAACAGTTTTCGATACAAGGAAATATCAAGATCTTCGTCTTGGTTGACAGCAGCATAATAGGCGAGGGTAGACCAACCTGCAGAGGCTATGGTTTCTTTTTTTGACTCGATCCATTCCAGGCCCAGCTCCAGGCCGTATTCCGTTTCTGCAGCAACCCAGGGAACCGTATACTCACTTAAATAGGACCAATAGGCCTTTTTCACCCAGTCGTTTAGTTGCTTCTTTGTGATCTTATGTTCATCTGCCATCAGGCCAGCCAGGTACATAGCATCTGAGTTCCCAGTTTTGTAAAGCTCAAGAGAGAGTTTGTGGTCTTTCTTTGTCTTTTTTAAGATCTTTTTTAGATCTCCCACTTTTACGCCGAAAAGTGGCTCCTTGGCCCCATGGGTCATGTGGGTGTTTTTGGTTCTATCGTCACCGAATAACTTTAAATCCTTAAAAATTTCTTTTGTAGTCATGAGGCAGATATTTTGTCAAAAAAATAGTTCCTCATTCAAGATAGGGAAAACCCAAAAAGAATAACCTGGCCTGGAAGAGAAAAAACTCAAACCACACCAGGTTACAAGAATAATACTCAGGTAAGAATTTTAGCAACCCATTTTTCCATAGAAGAACACAAGTTCCTGGGATACCTTTTCTCCTTCCGCATTGGTTGCGGGGATCCATTTTCCTTTCATACCTTTTAGCAGAGAAGAAAATTCTTCGTCGATAAGATCGTAACCACAGGTAGATTCAAATTCCACCTGGTTGATATTACCTTCTTCTGTGACCACAAAATTTATCCTGCCTGGTCTTAGCCCCCCTTCCTCAACGCCATGGAGTTTTGGTCTAATAGTATCTTTGATCAGGTTTATAAGTGCCTCCTGGCCTTCATGAAAGGATGCCTGGATTTCCGGAATAATAGTGAAGTAGGAAATCTGGTAATCCTCTTTCATTAAGCCCGAATGTGGATCCAAGGCAGTGTAGTCTCCTCTTAGGTAGAAATCATTTGAATAATCCATACTAAGAATGAGTTCTTTTTGTTTGGGTGTAAAGAGGTGGCTTTTTCCCGATTCGCTGATCTCCATACTTTGAACAAGCTTGGTCACTAAAACTGAATTATACTGGGGATTTGAAAGGGGTGCACTTGGGGGAATAATATCATTGATGGAACTGGCCTGATGTAATCCCTCTTTGCTAATAGTATTTGCAAATCTTGGCCCCACCTTTAAGTCCATATTGACGGGCTCCTTTTTGCAGCTATTTTGGGTAGCCTCAATTGGCTTTTTTGAACAATTCGGAAGGTTTGATTCAGATACAGGCCATTTAACAATGGCAAAGGCCATTAAGGATAGAGAAAATAGTGCTGTCGACAGGATTAATGCGAGCTTTTTCATATTTGATAGTTTTAATTAGTAATTGATTCAAATATGTTTTGAAACAGTATTAATAGGTTTAATGAAGTGTAAAATGTTGTAAATCTTGTGTAAATCATTTCATCTTTGGTTGGATTCCGATAATTTTGAATCTATGAGCGCGGGTCTATTAAAAGCAATCCTATCTGTCGCCCTTCTGTTTGGCACCTTTTTCCAAGCAAATGGTCAGGAATTTCCATCAGAGGAACATATCGAGGTGACTATGAGAATGATCGGGCATCAGGTGATGAACTCCATAGGGGACAGTACCTCCAGGGTGC
>JABDJM010000417.1 GCA_013002475.1 Saprospiraceae bacterium
AATCCTTCAGGATGAAGGATAATCTCTTTGAGGGCAGATTTGGATCTAAAGGTAAATAGGCACATCCTGCTTTCATTATTGCAAGAATCCCAATGATCATTTCCGGCGAGCGATTGCTGGCTATGGCGATGATTTCTTCCTTCTGTGGGGCCTGCTGAAGTATTTTTTGCGCAAGTAAGGTGCTTAAGCGATCAAGCTCATGGTAGGAAATTTTTTGTTGACCAAATTCCAGGGCAATAGCCTCAGGTGTTCGAGCAACCTGTGCTTCAAATAGCTGTGGGAGCGAATCCCAGGCGCGAAGTGTCTCTATCCCATCGGGGCCTTTGCTCATAGTTCATAAACCATAAGCTACACACAAAGGGGGTCCAGGGTGTGTTGCTGTTTTTAAATACTCTTCTTCGCCAGGACATAGCCCTGACTAGGTGTTTCAGTAAATGTTTAAAGGTGGTTGTGATGTTCGTGGGAACAGGGAAAAGGAAGTGATTCCCTTGTAGAAGCAAATTACTTGAATTCCATCAGATTTCCATCCCAAAAAATGGGTAAAATTATTCTGATCCTAAGTGTAATCCCTTAGTTATCCAGCTTTGCTAACAAGGGTTAAGCACCTTTTACCGCAGCTTCAGGGTCATACGTGATCATAAGATGCATCCAAAGCGCCCTTGAGCCACGCAAAAACCGGAAATAAGTAATAGCTGCGATCGCTAAAGCTACTCCCATACCAGCATATAGGGACCAATCATATACGAGGACAAGAACCAGGGTTGGGATCAAAATGAACCAACCGGAAAGGATATAGGAGATAAACATGGCTCCATAGTAAAACCCAGGCTCAGGAAGCATTTTTTGATGGCAAACCTCACAAGTTTCAGGCATGTCCAGGGGGTCTGACATCTTAAAGGGTTTGGCAAACATATTCCCCTGGCGGCAGCGTGGACATTTATATTTCCAGATAGATTTAAATGATAAGCCCATATTAATGCGGTAAGAATGATTTCAAAGCTCCATAAACAAAGGCTCCCAGGATGGCCGCTAAAATGATAATTCCGATTATCCAGTAACCATGCCCGAATAAAACATAAAGTGGTCCGGGACAAGCCCCGGTCATCGCCCATCCAAGACCAAAGGCGGTACCACCAAAAAGAGCGGCTTTATATAAGGGCGGCTTATCCTTGAAAGAAAAGCTTTTTCCCAATGAATTCTTCAGGGATGTTTTTTTCAACCAAAAGTGAAGAAGTGCACCTAAGATCACCGCTACCCCTATGATCCCATACATGTGGATACTTTGGAAGCGGAACATTTCCTGAATTCGAAACCAACTGATGGCTTCTGATTTTGTCATAACGATCCCAAAAAGGATCCCGGTTAAAAGAAATTGAATCAGTCGCATGATCAGATATTAAAGATGATTGGATACAGAATATGAGTCACTAACAGACCTCCGATAAAAAAGCCAACAACGGCTACCAATGACGGGAGCTGTAATTCGGAAAGGCCACTAATGGCATGTCCTGAAGTACATCCTCCTGCCCATCTGGTTCCGAAACCAATTAGGAAGCCTCCGAGAACCATGAGAATGATCCCACGGGCTGTGGCTAGGTTTTCAAAAGTAAAAAGGTCCAGAGGGATGAAACCGGGATTCTCCTCAACATTTGAAGGGTAAGAAATCCCAAGTTCAGCAAGGTCTGAAATGGTTGCCTGACTGATAGCTACTGGTTCAGGGCTGGCAAAAACAGTGGAAGCAATTGCTCCGCCAATTATGGTACCAATTACAAACACAAATAGCCAGTCATGGCCCTTCCAATCGTATCTGAAATATTCAAATCTTTTTCCGGCGCCTGCTACACTGCAGACTGCTTTAAAGGAAGAGGAAATCCCAAATCGTTTTCCCAGGAAGATCAGGATAAACATGACCACTACGATCATGAATCCTGAGAAGGACCAGTGCCAGGGTTGAGAGATAAAATCGATCATGAAAAATTTTTATTTAAAGAGAAGTTATGCCGGACATCATCAAAGATAATATCCGGCATTTAAACCCCAATATGAGTCGAATAATCTATAGGCTAGCTAAATGTACTAGGGCATACATAGTCTGAAACGGGCAGCTTCGTTTCTTTCATATCCTGAAATCCTCCAGCAATATCCACAAGGTTGTGGTAGCCTCTTGATTTCAAGATCGAAGCAGCAACCATTGACCTGAAACCACTTTTACAATGCAGGTAAAAGGTTTCTTCTTTTGGGAAAGAAGCCAGGTAATCATTTAGTGAGCTCAAAGGCGTATTCCTGGAATCGACCACATGCTCTGATCTGTGCTCAGTGGATTTTCGTACATCGAAGACTGGCATCTGTTTATTGTAAGCATTGGCAAATTCTTCAGCAGGGACAGATTTAACTGTATCCACCTCTTTTCCAGCAGCAACCCAAGCCTCTATTCCGCCTTTCAGATATCCCATTGTATTATCAAACCCTACTCTGGAAAGACGGGTGACTGTTTCTTCTTCACGGCCTTCCGGAGTTACAAGAAAAATGGGTGTTTTGACATCCCTGATAAGAGCTCCTACCCATGGGGCAAAAGTCCCATCAATTCCGATAAAGATTGATCGAGGCACGAATCCTTTGGCAAAGTCCTGTGTATCTCTAACATCCAGAACAAGTGCCTCATTGGCCTCAACTTCCAGTTCGAAAGCTAAAGGATCCAAAGCTCTTGTTCCCTGGTTAATAACTTTTTGTACATCCGCATAACCCTCTTTGTTCAGGCGAACATTTTCAGGGAAATATGCAGGCGGTGGTGCAAGCCCATCAGTTACTTCTTTTACAAACTCTGCTTTAGTCATGTCTGCTCTCAAAGCATAGTTGACTTCCCTTTGGTTACCCAGTGTATCCACAGTTTCTTTCATCATGTTTTTTCCACAAGCTGATCCAGCTCCATGTCCAGGATAAACAATCGTTTCATCAGGTAGAACCATGATCTTTTCACGGAGACTATCAAAAAGTGTCTCTGCCAGTTGCTCTTGGGTCATGCTGGCTGCTTTTTGAGCAAGGTCCGGGCGACCAACATCTCCCAGGAATAAGGTATCACCGGAGAAAATCGCATGTTCCTTTCCATTTTTATCTAATAGAAGGAAAGTAGTTGATTCCATAGTGTGACCAGGAGTATGCAATACTTTGATCTTTACATTTCCAATTTCAAATACTTGTTCGTCTTTAGCTACGATGGCCTCAAATTTCGGAGCTGCGGTTGGTCCGTAAATGATGGGAGCTCCGGTTAATTCTGAGAGGGTAACGTGGCCACTGACGAAGTCAGCGTGGAAATGGGTTTCGAAAATGTATTTCAACTTTACACCATCATTTTCCATTTTTTCAATATAAGGCTGAACCTCACGTAAAGGGTCAATAATGGCTGCCTCCCCGTTAGAGGTAATGTAGTAGGCTCCCTGAGCCAGACATCCGGTATATATCTGTTCGATATTCATAATGAGATATTTAAAATTTGATTTGAAAATTTGATCTAAAATAATTTATGCTGCTTTAGCCAGGTGGGTTTTTACTTCTGAAGCGTTTACGCCGTTGTATACATCCTTAAAACCTTTGCTTTTCAAAAAGGCGACAGCTTGTCCGGAACGGTTCCCACTTTGGCAATAGAATACTTTGGGGCCTGTCATTTCTTCAAGCCTGCTCATATACTCTCCAAATCTGGAAAGAGGAAAATGAAAAGCGCCCCCTACATGGCCCATTGAATACTCAAAGGACTCTCGAACGTCTATGATCTTTAGATCCTGGTTTTGATAAACTTCATTAAAATTCATGATTGATTATTTTTAGTTGGCGGCTTCCAACTGGGTTTTTAAAGCATACAAACTTTGCATTCCGGATTCACGCCAGACCGGCTTTCCTTCTTTGTAAATAATGAAAGTTGGAACTCCGCGGATCTTGAGTTTTTCCGCAAGCTTGCGGTTTCGGTCTATATCGACCTTTACGATCCGAGCATTTCCTCCCATCTCCTTTGCTAATTCAGAAAGGACGGGAGCCATCATTTGACAAGGCCCGCACCACGCGGCAGTAAAGTCTACGAGTACAGGAACCTCCTGGTTTATGATGTCGTTAAAAGATTTTTTCTCAGGCATACTATTGTTTTGAAGTATTTCTGAGACAAAGGTAGGGATGTATCTAAGTTCGAAACGTGATGTTCATCACACTAGAAATCGGGGGCTATTGAACAGCTTTATCCTCTTGGTTGGTCCAATCAAGGTATCCCCCATCTAGGTTATAAACCATAGGGAATCCCTCCTTTTGCATCATACGGGCAGCTTGTCCGGATCGGTTGCCAGAACGGCAATACAGAAGATATTCTTTATCCTTAGCAAGGGACTTCATTTTCGATTCAAAATCCGGTCCATTAAAGTCCAATTCCTGGGCACCGGGGATTTTGCCCATAGATATTTCTGATGGGGTACGTACGTCAATTAAGACCCGGTCTTTGGTCCCGATGAGTTTGGCGAACTCTTCCACTCCGATATCTTTCACCACAGGGGGTCCAGCTGCTTCAGGCGTTGAAACCACTTTTTCTCCGCAAGAGCAAAACAACAAGGATATGGCTATGGCAGCGAGAAGATATAGGGAAGATTTCACGGCTAGGAGATTTAATTATTGAACAGGTTTAATTCTTTCGTAATCATCCGCATTATAGGACTTATCAGAAAAACCTAATACGTTTTGCTTAACAAATTTCTCCGGAAACCGATCTATTCCAGGAAAACCCAGCTTAATGTCCCTCCCCTCTTTCGGAATATAGGCTGTTCCAAATATATAATCCCAAAGCGCCA
The DNA here is from genome assembly GCA_013002475.1 of Saprospiraceae bacterium. GTDB lineage: Bacteria > Bacteroidota > Bacteroidia > Chitinophagales > Saprospiraceae > JABDJM01. The sequence continues at coordinate 4,824 of JABDJM010000417.1, forward strand.
AAGTGATCCCAAAATTGATCCCGTAGCGCCTCTCAGGTGGAAGTTCATAACTATGATGCCAGATATGCATTTCAGGGCTATTGAAAATCTTGGGCATGAATGGTCCAAGAATAAAAATTCCAGCCAGGACTGACCCAAGAAATGCCAGTATTTGTACTCCGCTGGAAGGATCTGTCAGCAAATTCACTTCAAGCAATGCCTGACTGATCACGATCCCGATCAGGGCACCTACGATCCCACCAGTGATCCTTCGATCAACGGAAATGTTTGAATGGTTATAATGTCCCCAGGAAAGGGCAAAAATATGGATGACAAAAAAGTCGTATAACCCAATCCCCAATAGAGCAAGGGGAATGTATTCAAGAGTCCGATAGACCACATTTTCCATCCAATGGTAACGGAGATGGGCAGCAAAGCCCATTTCTTCTACTGAATGGTGTACCTGGTGAAATTTCCACAGTCGGTCAGACTTATGAAGAAGTCGATGCACCCACCATTGGACAAAGTCTCTGACAACAAATCCAATGAGAAGAATGGACCAATAAGGAAAGTTTCGCATTGGGTTACTTGCCTGAAGATCAAATCCCCCTGCAATGCTTTTTATTCCATCATTAAAAAGGTTGACCACTACATCTGAAACTGCTGAGTAAATGATCAGGGAAAAAAGAAAAAAGTTGAAGAACATATAAAATGCATCCAACCAAAAGTCTTTTCTAAATGTAGCTTGCTTTTTCCGCCATGGAATAACGATTTCAAGTAAGAAGAAAAATAGGGAAACCCCAATCAACCAATAAAAATAATTGGTCCATGAGGGATGAGTAATTTCATGCCACAGATAATTGGCATAGCCTTTATATCCGTTCAGGAATATTTCCCAATACTTGCTCATGCGTTTGATTGAAGGCTTAGTCCTTTTCGTTCAGAGGTAGGATCATTAAACTTTTTTCCATCAATAAAGTCTACAGCATCCTGGATCTTCATAAAGATCCGGTCCTTACCTATCTTTTCAAGCAGATGGGCCTTGGTAAATGCATCTCTGATGGGGCCTTTCATTCCACTGAAGAATAAATTGATGTCATGCTTTTTAGCATTTTGAAGAATATCCTCAATGACATGCAATGCTGAACTATCAATATTATTTATGGGTTCGAAGTTTAAGATAACAGCCTTCAAGTCTTCTCCCTTTTGATCCGCATATTCATTCAAAGCACTTCGGAATTGGTCTGAATTTCCGAAAAATAATGAAGCGTCAAAACGCATCACCAAAAGTTCTGGTCGATCCTCAAGATCATCGAACCGTTCAAGGTTTCTATACAGGTCTGTTCCTTTTACTCTTCCCAAGGCTGCATGATGTGGATAAGCAGTTTGAAAAATTATCATTACTAAAGAAAGGATAACACCTACCAAAACCCCTTGTTCAATACCTAGTCCAAGGGTGGCAAAAAAGGTGACCAACAGCATTGCCAGATCCCTCCTGTTAACCTTCCATAAATGCAGAACTTCCCTCCAATCGATAAGACCAAAAACAGCTACCATAATTACGGAAGCTAGTATCGCGTTTGGCAGATAATAAAAAAGCGGTGTTAGAAACAGAAGGGTTAAACCAACTAATAAAGCACTAATAATGCTTGCCATCCCCGTCTTCGCTCCCGCCTGATCATTGACCGCTGTTCTGGAAAAACCTCCCGTAACAGCATAGCTTTGAAAGAAGCTTCCTACCACATTGGCAAGTCCCAGGGAAACTAATTCCTGGTTGGCACTTAATTTATAGTCTTTATGCTTTGCCTGGATAGCCTTTGCAACTGCAATACTCTCCATAAAACTTACCAGAGCGATAGCCAGGGCGACCCCGGTTAGGGAACCTAAAGAATCAAGGCTAAAATCAGGCACAGAAAAAATCGGCAAGCCTTTAGGCACTTCACCAACAATTTTCACACCCTCTGGCACGAGGTTAAATCCTACAACGGTCAGGATACCAAATATCACAGCAACCAATTGGGCCGGGATCGCCTTGTGTATCCTCTTTGCGAGAAGGATAACCAGGATCCCAACTACTCCAATTCCTAGAGCATAGCTATTGGTTTCTCCGATCCGGCTGATCGCCTCGCCCACAATTTCATGGAAATGATGTGACCGTCCCAATGGGATTCCCAGCAGGTGTTTTAATTGGCTAATTCCAATGATCAAAGCTGCTGCTGAGGTAAATCCTGATATAACGGGATGTGAAAGGAAATTCACCAGGAAGCCAAGTCGAAAGGCACCCATCAGGAACTGGATGGCACCCACCATAAAGGCAAGCAATATGGCTAATCCAATGAATGCCTCGGTGCCTCCTTCTGCAAGTGCCCCAACGCCGGTTGCGGTCAATAGGGATACCATTGCCACAGGACCAACTGCCAGTTGACGGGATGTTCCCAACAAGGCATAGATGATCAGAGGAATAGTTGAGGCGTAAAGACCGTAAATGGGAGGAAGGCCAGCTATCATTGCATATGCCATTCCCTGTGGGATCAGCATAACACCCACCGTCAATCCGGCGGCCAAATCACTTTTGAAAAAGGATGAATTGTATCCCTTTCCCCAATCTAGTACAGGCAACATCCCTTTCCAATTCATACAGCTCAGTTACATTGTTAAATGGATCTTATTTCTCTCGAGTTTAACCTTCCCGTTTTTCTCCAATTTTTTCAAAAGCCTGGAAATGGCTTCCCGTGAAGCATTTAAATCCAGGGCAATTTTTTGGTGGGTAGTTTCCAAAGTTTTTGAGTTCAAAGCAAAAGCCGTTTTTTCCAAATAATCGACAAGTTGTTCATCCAGCTTAGAAAAAGCTAATCGGTCAACAGTATCGATCAGAGAGAACAATCTATAATCATACATACTGAAGATGAAATTCCGCCAGTCCGCATACTTCCCCATCCATTCATCTGCAGCTTCCAGAGGTATCAGCAACAAGGTGCTATCTTCTTCTGCGACTGCCATGATCTCTGAGCGCTTTTGTACAAGACAACAAGAAAATGAAGCTGCACAAGTATCGCCCGGAGTGAGGTAGTAAAGGAAGACTTCATGATCATTTTCATTCAGCCTGCTCACTTTCAGACTACCCTCCAGAACCAGGGGCAAAAATTTGATCTTATCCCCATAGTCAATGATTATTTCGGCACTTTGAACTTTTTCAATTTTGGCCTTTTCTTCTAACTCAGTCAGGAGTTGTTGGTCTGCGAGACCAGGAAAATTTAACCTGATTCTTTTCCTAGTCTCCTCGTTATTTATACTCATATCAAAACTTAACAGAATAGTCCTGAAAAGCTTTAAGCTAATGCTTTTTCGGCAAGATAAAAATCGACTTTTTCCAAAGTTTCATCGGCCAGACGCTCATTCATTTCATCCAAGGTTTTTGGGGGAGGAACGATGACGTTTTCACCAGGTTTCCAGTCAAGAGGCATAGCAACTTTGTGCTTATCAGAGACCTGGAGTGCTTTAAGAACCCTAAGGATCTCATTCATGTTTCTTCCGACATTTAGCGGGTAATACATGATCAGACGGATCTTCTTTTTTGGGTCTATGAAGAACACAGCTCTGACGGCAGCAGTTTCACTTTCATTTGGCTGCAACATCCCATAAAGCTTGGAGACTTTCATATCGATGTCTGCGATAATGGGAAAATCGAAATAAACGCCAGTTTTCTCTCTGACATTATTAACCCATCCAAGGTGGGCATGAACGGAATCAATACTGAGACCTAATCGCTCAGTATTTAATTCTTCAAACTCATTCTTTCTTTTTGCAAAACCACTCATCTCGGTGGTGCAGACTGGGGTGAAATCAGCCGGGTGGGAAAAGAGGACAATCCACTTATTTTTCCCGAAATCTGAAAATCTTAAACGGCCTTGGGTTGTGATGGCCTCAAAATCAGGAGCGGAATCACCAATTCTTGGCATTGAATATCCACCTATAGTGTTGTTTTCCATGATAATTAATTTTCCACAAAAATATCACGGAGAACCAAGATGGTCTGTGACACATGTCACTCACTCGCAGGGCTCTCGATAGAGTCAGATTCTTGTACCAATAATCCTTCCCTCAAATTGAAGACTTTGGTAAAACCCAAGTTATTGAGGATCACACAAACGCGAGTGATTCGCCGGCCGGTCCGGCAATAGACCAGGTAGGTCTTTTCAGGATCAAGGGCTTCCAATTCATCCGCCAGGTTATGCGAAAGGTAGTCGATGTTGGTGGCACCCTCAATTTTGTCAGTATTGAACTCTTCCGGGGTCCTGACGTCCAGGATAATGGCATCCGGGTAATTTTCTACCAGTGTTAGGAACTTACCAAAAGCCAGATTATTCAGACTGGCTTTTAGCATGCCCCACCTGGATATTTGACAGTCAGCCCCAGATTTATCAATATTCGGATCCATTCTTAATCCCTAAGATAATACAGATCTTCCTGAGGTTTTAGTGGCCTTTTGAACCAAAGTGGTCTTCTCAGTCCATTTGGTCCCGGAGCCGGACGGGTCATTGCTAACCATTCCCGATAATTCTCCATTGATCGGTTTGTATCCACCATAATATCCCCGTATTTATCACCGGGACTTGGTTTTTCGATCCTTACCCTTTGGTGCCAGCAATGCATGCCGCTAATAGGGTCCGGATGTACCGCATGGGTTATGTTCTGGTGGACTCCACCATCCACCCAGAAGATCCTCTTACTATCATTATCATCACTTTGGAAAGGTTTTACTCCGGACTTAGTATTCATTGTCCACTTTCCATCACCATCATTTTCGATCCTCACTGTGTTAGTGGCCCATCGATTCCCTTTGTCCTGCTCTCTACGCCAGCGACCCAGGTGGTGGGAGCAAGCAACCACACCAGGCTTCATGCCTTGAGTAACCCAGACTTTATCAACGAAGTAGCCAATATCAGTATTCATTTTAACAATGTCCCCTGTTTGGAAACCCCATCTTGCCGCATCATCAGGATGCATCCATATTGGATTTCTGTTACTGATCTCCATCAACCATTTTGCATTTCCAGAACGGGAGTGGATCAGCGTCGGAAGCCGGAATGTTGGAACAAGCACATACTCACCTTTTTCCTTATCTAGTTTCTCTGGGTGGATGTGACTTTTGATATAGGAAGGGATAGCGTACTCAGGCCACTTCCAGTCAACCATGGTCTGACTGAAGAATTCATTCTTCATGCTTGGTGTCGGGAATCCTACTCTCGCCTCACCATTAACTTTCACCGCAACATTTTTTCCATTTTTGGAATAAACGTTGGTTTCCGGATCAAAGTCGGCACCAGCCAATTTCTCCTCTGACACTACTTTATCATTCATCTTGTAGTTATGGGGTGCCACTTCAAAGGCTCCATATCTACGCATATATTGAAGTTCTGTCAGACCTTCTTTCTTAGCTGCTTCAGGAAGGTTAGGAGTTCTTTCAAAGATGTATTGGTAATATTCATCAATGTTTATCTTTTCTCCTTCTCTGTATGGAGACATAAAGTGCTTCCGCACCCCTAGCGAACCATCCGGATCAATCCTCCAACTCAATTCAATCCAAAATTCATCTTCTTCCCAAACTTCTCCCGGGTTCGTTTCATAGGTGAATTCGACTGTTTTTCCGGCCCTTCGCGCTGCTTCCCTAAGTACAGGTTGCCTGAAGGCGATCCATTTGCCTGAGTGAGTTGCATAACTATTGAGATCATGCCGTTCAGCACTATGTCCCATTGGAAGGACCAGATCTGCAAAAAAGGCGGTCTCGTTCCAGGTTGGTGTCAAAGCGATATGCATCCCAAACAGCGACTCTTCTTTCAGGGCTTCCATCCAGGTAAATCCATCAGGATAAGTCCACACAGGATTGAACACCCGGGTGAAATACGTATCCATTTTTCCCCGTCCCTCTTTCAACATATGAGGAAGCAGGAAGCTCATTTCAAAATAGGCTAGCGGGTACTCTTTTGGGAAATGTAGCTCATTCCAGAATTTCTGTCCCGGAGGGACAGAGTGGAACTGTGGCTTGAACTTACTCCAGCTATTTGGAGAGGTTCCTCCCTTGGACCCCACACTTCCGGTAACGATATTCAAAAAGTGTAGAGCTCTGGATACGCACCAGCCTCCGAGATTTCCGCTAGCAGCTGCTCGCCAGTTATGGGTGGCGAATCGCTCTCCCGCTTCTCCGATTTTCCGGGCTACCTCAACGATCATATCCACTTTCACACCGGATTCTTTCTCTGCATATTCCGGCGTAAACTCAGCATATTCTTCAATTACTTTTTCGATGAAGGTTTCAAAGGTGCTCGGGACTCCTGGG
>JABDJM010000429.1 GCA_013002475.1 Saprospiraceae bacterium
ATGATGATCTGGCGGATGACCACCGCCACGATCCCCAGGACAAGGCCAATATTGGCAATGTTGGATCCGATCACATTGCCAATCACAATCTCGGATTGACCAGCAAAAACAGAGGCTAAACTGGTAGCAAGCTCTGGAAGTGAGGTCCCGAATGCCACAATTGTGATCCCGATAACAAAAGGAGAGATCCCAAAGGACCGGCCTATGGCCTCTGCGGAGTCGATAAACCAATCCGAGGCCTTAAGCAGGACGGCCAGGGCACCGACAAAAAGAGCAATATTGAGCAGCAGAGGTCCTGACATAGTCTTCAGATTGAAAGCCCAAAAGTATCACTTTTCGCTTTTACCCTTTTTCCCTTTCGGCAGAAACCTTTTACAAGCAGATAAAACCCTTCTTTGTAAGATCTCATCTTAAAAGAACTGGCGAATAAACCTTTTAAACGCCTCCCTAAAAGGTGAATTTGTACTTTTGCCACACAAATTTTTAATATGCCGCTGGACCAGGTGGATGTAGATAAGATCGGAGCACCGGAGAAGGAAATGTCCTTCCTGGATCACCTCGAAGAATTGAGGTGGCACCTGGTCAGGTCTATTTCGGCGGTGGTCGTTTTTGCGATCATAGTTTTCGCTTCAGGTAGTAAGTTCTTTGAGTACGTGATTTTTGCTCCTATGAAGCCTGAATTTCCAACTTACCGGCTTTTGTGTTCTATAAGTGAGTTTGTTTGTATGCAGCCCCCAGAGTTGGAGCTGATATCAGTCATTTTTGGGGGGGAGTTTATCGTCCACTTGAAGGTGTCCCTTCAGGTCGGGCTTATAATGGCTTTTCCATACTTCTTTTGGGAGATCTGGAAATTTGTCAAGCCTGCCTTATATGAAAAGGAACAAAAAGTCACCAAGGGGGTGGTCCTGGTTTCCTCTGGCCTTTTCCTAACCGGAGTGCTATTCGGATATTACGTCATTGCTCCCTTCGCGATCACTTTTTTGGGAAGCTATGATGTGGGTGCTACCAACTCCCCGAGCCTTACCTCTTATGTGAGTTATCTCACTATGTTCACCATCCCTACAGGTATCGTTTTTCAAATGCCGCTGGTGATCTTCTTTTTAAGTAAACTGGGGATCGTTACTCCGGAATTATTAAGGACCTACAGAAAGCATGCATTTGTCCTTTTGTTAATCCTCTCTGCGATCATCACCCCTCCGGATGCCATTACACAGCTTTTAATTTGCTTCCCTTTATATGGTCTGTATGAAATCAGCATTCGAGTAAGTGCACGTGTCCAAAAAAATCAAATGAAAAAGGAACTTCAAAAAGTCGATGCCTGATATGCAAAGGATATCCACTAATGCGACGCTCATTTTGAAATTTTTCATACCCACTGTATGGATAACCTTCTTTGGGGCCGTAACTATCGCCGCATTTCTTACCAAAGGAACTTTTTATGGTATACCGGAGGGGCCCTTTAAGGCAATCGTGTTTGCCTTTTTTGCCATCGGTTTCTTATTCCTTTGGTGGGCAGTGCTGCGACTTAAAAGAATGGAGATCGATGAGGAGTATGTCTATGTAACCAATTATTTCAAAACCTATAGGTACCCTTTTTCCAGTGTTGAAAAACTAAACCTCAAGGATTTTAAATTTTTCAAAACTCTGGAGGTCCAATTAAAAGAACCCGGTTCCTTTGGTGAATCCATGACCTGTGTGATCAGCGAGAAACTGTTTTTCGAATACATGCAGGAACATCCCAAGGTAGCTTTTGCTCTTGGCTACCGACCCTTCGATTCTTAACGAGAACTCAATAGTATTACCGGGCAAACTATTTCTTCCAGGGAGATACCTCCATGCTGAAATGTATTGCGGTAATAATTATGGTAATGGTTATAGTTATTAGGGTACAAGAAGAATTTGTCTTCCTTGGCAAAAATGAAGGTTGAACTTACATTCGGTCTTGGTAATCCGACTTTGTGCGGATCCCTGAAATCGAGCACATCCTTTTTCTCGTAATTGAGATTTCTCCCAACCTTATATCTGAGGTTAGCGGTGGTTTCACGGTCACCGATGACCTTAGAGGGTGTCTTCACCCTGATGGTACCATGGTCTGTAGTGATGATCAATCGTACCTTCCGCTCTGCAAGTTTTTGCAGAGCTCCCCATAAGGGTGAATGTAAAAACCAGGACCGCGTTAGACTCCGGTAAGCTTTCTCATCTCCGGCCAACTCTTTAAGCACCTCCATCTCTGTTCGTGCATGCGAGAGCATGTCAATGAAGTTGTAGACGATGACACTGAAATCATTGTTCAAGAAATTCAGGGCCCTGTCCAAAAGTTGTTTTCCTAAAGCCACATTGGTGACCTTCAGGTAGTCAAACCGAACTGGTTTTCGGATCGTTCTTTTGATCTGTTCTCCCAGTAATTCCTTTTCGAATTGATTTTTCCCACCCTTCTCATTATCGTTCAGCCACCATTGCGGGTGTTTCTTTTGGATCTCAGCTGGCATAAGACCAGAGAAAATTGAATTCCTGCTGTATTGAGTTGAGGTCGGCAGAATACTATAGAAATAATCCTCCTCCTCTACGCGAAACAATTCCGATATGATGGGCTCAATGATCTTCCATTGATCATATCGAAGGTTGTCCAGCAGTAACATGATGGTTGGCACCTTTTCATCGAGATGAGGGAAGACCTTCTTCCTCATGAGGTTATTGCTCATTATGGGAGCATCTTCATCCCCATTCACCCAATCTTCATAGTTCCTTACCACAAATTTTGAAAACTCCGCATTAGCCTCAGTTTTTTGCATAGCCAGGATCTCCCCCATTTGATCTGTGCTGCTTTGGTCGAGCCTGAGTTCCCACTTCACGATCCTTTTATACACATCAAACCAACCAGGGACATCCGGACCGGAGTTGATCTCCATTAAAATGGATCTGAATTCCTGTTGGTAATCTGTGGTAGTTTTTTCCCTGACCAATCTTTTATTGTCGATGATCTTTTTCAGGGTCATGAGGATCTGGTTTGGATGGACTGGCTTTATCAGATAGTCAGATATCTCCGAGCCAATGGCTTCCTCCATCACATTTTCCTCCTCATTTTTTGTGATCATGACCACGGGTAAAAGCGGATTATCAGCTTTTATCCGGGACAAAGTTTCCAGGCCGGTGAGTCCTGGCATAGACTCATCCAGAAACACAACATCAATATCATTATTCTCCTGGCATTCTTCAATGGCATCATGGCCATTCGTAACGGTCACTACATCGTATCCTTTTCCCTCCAAAAAAAGCATTTGTGGCTTCAGCAAGTCGATCTCATCATCTGCCCAGAGGATCTTGATATTTTCCATTCGCGTTGGTTTGTTTGTACCTTGGGGCGTTCACGGGAGCCCAAAAGGGGTGCAATTGTAATAACAAAGTTTGTGAAAATAAGGTTTGAGGGCGAGTACAAAGAACGCCAAGTGTAGGACCGATATTCTTAAGAGATCATGATACGGGGAAAAAAAATATTCAACGATCCGGTTTATGGGTTTATCAGCGTCCCATATGGGGTTTTGTTTGATATAATCGAGCATCCCTATTTCCAACGGCTAAGAAGAATCCGACAAGTAGGATTGACTGATATCGTATATCCCGGAGCCTTGCATACCCGATACTCTCATGCCCTCGGAGCCTTTCACCTGATGAACCAGGCTATACAGACCCTGAGAATGAAGGGTGTCGACATCACCCCCCAGGAAGAGGAAGCTGTTTGTGTGGCCATCCTGCTGCATGATATAGGTCATGGCCCAATCTCTCATGCTTTAGAATTTAAGATCGTCCCAAAGCACCATGAAGAGATCTCAGCCCTTCTTATGAATACCCTGAATGAGGAATTCGGGGGTCGGCTCACATTGGCCTTGCGCATTTTTAGTGGAGATTATCCCAAACAGTTTTTATCCCAACTGGTTTCGGGTCAACTGGATATGGACAGGATGGATTATTTGAACAGGGATAGTTTTTTCACGGGGGTTTCTGAAGGAGTGATTGGCTATCATCGGATCATCAAAATGTTGAATGTGTTTGAGGGAAGGCTGGTTGTTGAAGAAAAGGGTCTCTATTCAATCGAAAAATTTCTTGTTGCCCGCAGACTAATGTACTGGCAGGTTTACTTGCACAAAACGGTCCTTTCGGCCGAGCAGATGCTATCCAGAGCAGTAGCCCGGGCCAGGGATCTACTCTCAAAAGGAGTGGAAATTCCTATGAGTGAAAATCTTGCCTTTTTCCTTAAATCCGAGGATGCAAGCCTAATTCCGGGTTGGGTGGACCGATATGCCCGTCTTGACGACACTGACATAATGTATAGTTTAAAATTATGGGTCAATTCTTCTGACCTGGTGCTCAAGCGATTAGCAGAAGGACTCATCGATCGGAGGCTTTTTAAATGTGAACTTAGAAACGAACCTATCCCCGAAAAAGATATTGCAATTAGGCGATCAGAGGTTCAAAAAAATTGGGCATTTCCAGAGGAGGATCTCAAATATTTGGTCTTTACCGGAATTGAGTCCAACAATGCTTATAACATAAAAAATGCGGAAATAGAAATATTGATGAAAAGCGGTGTGGCTAAAGCCTTTAGCGAGGTTGTGGATCATAGCCTCGACCCTAAAATAATCAAGCGTTATTATTTATGTTATCCAAAAAATTAGCTTTACTTTTGCCCGCAGAAGAATCATTCTATTGATCTCGGAATATAGCCAAAGACAACAATCTGTAAAAGTGCAATTCTGCACGCCAATTTTGTTAACTCTAAACCAATATTTTCTATTATGAAAAGATTGAACTTAATTCTTGCAGCCAGCTTTTTGCTTTTCGGTCTCGCAGTAAACGCCCAGCCCGAAGATCTACCTGATGGCAGAGAGCCTGGTAAATGCTACGCCAAGTGTCTAATCGCTGACGAGTACGAAACCGTTACTGAACAAGTCCTGGTAAAGGCCGCTTCTACAAGAGTTGAAACTATTGCTGCTGAGTACGAAACCGTTACTGAGCAAGTTATGACTAAAGAAGCATCTTCACGTATCAAGCGCCTACCCGCTGAGTACGAAACTGTAACTCAAACTTATGACAGTGGTTGTCCTAACGGATACTACGATGAGGGCTCCATTCCTGGAGGCCTTGCTAGTGTTGCTACCGGACCAAGCACCTCTTCTGGAGATGGACCATGTGTAAGAGTATCAACTACTCCTGCTAAGTATGAGACTGTTACTGAGCAAGTTCTTGTAAAAGAAGCTTCCAGTAGACTAGAAGTTGTACCTGCAACTTACGAGACTGTTACTGAGCAAGTAATGGCTAAACCAGCCTCTATGAGGACTGAGACCATTCCTGCTTCTTATGAAACTGTTACTGAGCAAGTTGAAGCTAAGCAAGCTTCTACACGCATCGAGCGTATCCCTGCTGAGTACGAAACTGTTACTGAAACCATCCAGGTTTCTCCAGCTTCCACTAAGTGGGTTAAGAAAAAAGCTGACAGAAACTGCCTAAGCGCAGATCCTAACGACTGTCTTGTTTGGTGTCTTGTTGAAGTTCCTGCTTCAAACAGAACTATCACTAAGAGAGTTAGAAAAGGATGTCCTTCTGGCTACACTGACAATGGTGATGATTGTACCAGAACTGTTGAGGTTCCTGCTGAGTACAAAACTCGTACCTGGAGAAAACTAGCAACGGCTGCTACAACTCGTTCAGTAGAAGTTCCTGCTGAGTACAAAACTATCTCTCGTAAGGTGGTAAAAACTCCAGCTTCTACAAGAACTGTTGAAATTCCTGCTGAGTACTCATCCAGAACTTACAAGAAGTTAGTTACTGCTGCTGGTACTTCAGTAATGAGAAAAGCTAAATTGTCTAGCTCTTATACTACTAAAGTAAGAAAAGCTTGTCCTCAAGGATATACCATGGATACTTCAGGATCAGGATCAGCTGCCGGTAGCGGTGGAGGATCAGGAGACGGAGACTGCATCATGGTTGAAGAAATTCCAGCTCAATATGGTTCTGTTTCAAAGCGGGTACTTAAGTCTCCTGCTTCAACAAGAACTATAGAGATTCCTGCTGAGTTCACTTCTATCACTAAGAGAAACCTTGTTAAGAAAGGTGGATTCACTGAGTGGAGAGAAGTAGTTTGCCCAGAGAATGTAACTGGATATACAACTCGTCAGATCCAGCAAGCATTGAAAGATCGTGGGTATGACCCAGGACCGATTGACAATGTTATTGGATCTCGAACTAAGGCTGCTTTGGCTGCTTTCCAAAAAGACAATGGATTACCAGTTGGTAACCTTGACTTTGAAACTATGAAAGCTCTAGGTGTCCGGTATTAATTTTTGATTCTTCTAATTAAAAAATGGCTGGTTTCTTTGAAATCAGCCATTTTTTATTGTCTCAACCCTACTACACAGGATTAAGGCGATTCAAGGTAAAAACCCTTGTAAACACTAGGCCTTCTAAGGTTGGCAGAGTAATTGCAATTGTATGAATGACCCCTGCATTTCAGGATCAAGCATTCATACTATGTTAAATTCCGAATTTCAGTTTCTAGTTGATTTTAAGCTTCCGGATTACCTCTCTGAGGATTTCATGGAATTGATCCCCTACCAACGAGCAATGGTCAACCGTCTTTTTAAAGATGGAAAAATGATGAATTATGCCCTGTCTCTGGAAAGCTCCAGATTATGGTGCGTGATCAACGCCACGACCGAGGATGAGGTGCAAGGCACTATCCAAGAATTACCTCTTACAAAGTTTATGAATTTTGAGATCTGCATCCTGACTTTCTACAATAGTATGGAGCCGGTCACTCCTGATTTCTCGATGAACTAAGAAAGAGTCATTTCTGAATTTCAAACTCCTGCAGAACTTCTTCATTTACCTGAATGACCAAATGATAAGATCCATGTGGGTAGTCATTCATATTGATGGACTTAAGGTATTTCCCCTTTCTTTGATTTTGATATCGAGAAGTCATTAGAGCCCTTCCATTTTTTGATTTCTGCAGCAATCTGATATTTACATCACTGGGTTCGTCCAACTGATACCGGACTTTCAAAAAGCCCGAACTGGGATCGGGAATCAAATAATCCTTATCTACAGAAAGTGAGGATGACTCATTTTTTTTAAAAGGAAATACCCTTGATTCTTTTCCAGGATTAACATGGACAAGCGAATAGCTGAGTCCTGCATGATCGGAT
>JABDJM010000433.1 GCA_013002475.1 Saprospiraceae bacterium
CTACCGCTCCGGCGGCGATCAAAACATTTGAGGGTACATGTGCATGATCCATGATGATGGAGCCCATTCCTACCAGAACGTCATTTTTAATTGTACAACCATGGACAAGGGCTCTATGTCCTATGGAGACACGATCTCCTATTGTAGTTGAGGCCCTTTCAAAGGTCCCGTGGATGACTGCGCCATCCTGAATATTTACCTGATCCCCAATAGTTATGGAATTGACATCACCGCGGACTACGGCCTGGAACCAAACGCTGCAATTATCTCCCATGCTGACTTCTCCAACGATCGTTGCATTCTCAGCCAGATAACAGTTGTTTCCAAATTTAGGATGATGGCCACGAACCGGTTTAATCAAGGCCATTAGTCAAGGATAGGTTTTATGGTATAGCCTTGCTGGTAAAGCAAATTTAAAACACCATATGGTCCACCCAGGTGGCCCGCCCCTACCGCAAAAAAGGTTGGTTTTTCAGCCATCATTTTCTCCATAATAGGGATCCAGTTTTTATTTCTCATGATCAGAAGGACATCCTCTAACTCTGACATATCTTCTTCCGATTCAAACAGGTTGTACATAGCATGAATATCCTGCGATTTATACAAGTCCACCATTTTTTCAAATTCTCCATTGCCATCATTTTCTGACCGAATGGATTCTACAAGCATCTGGGCCTGATCTTTATAGGAAATACTGTCAAAAAGGCTCATTTGGAAATCAACAGTCTCCAAGCCATCCATCTTCTGTTTGTTTTTCCGGGCCCTTTGCATGAATTCCATTTCATAACTTTTTATCCCTTCGCCTTGCAGTCCTCCCTCATTCCCTGAAGCCAAGGAACTAAGGAAAAGGGGCTTAACTTTTTCAAAAAGAAATAGAGGCATTCCTAATTCTTCGAAATGGGCTTTGACAAGTTGATATTCTTCTTTTGTGAGCAGGTCCTTAAGCGTGAGTCCATCATCCATCACCGCGTTGCTCATCATAGAGAGCAGTGTTGAGATGCTAAACATGTCGTCCATATTAATCTCAAAGGTGACTTGCTTGCTGGAGTCGAAGGATTCCAATGTAGATGGAGTCAGAAAGAAATCCTCCTCGCCGATCATATGGATAGTCCCATATACCCAGGATACCTCAGAAATTCCATTGCCGGAAACCTCCCAAAGTAGAGATTTGGTTGTGTCCTGAAGTACTCTTTTATCAATCTGGCTGGAATCCTGCTGGCCTGCCAGGGATCCCGAAACTAGGAGCATTATAAAAGATGCTGCCTGAATTAGAAATGTACGCATAGTAAACCTATTGTGAATAGTCGCTTATTCGATCAAAAGGATAACGAAGATAACAGGTGGAATTGTTCTAAGAAAAGCCTATTTGTTTCGGGCCCTACGTCTTTCAAGCGCCCTTACTTTCCTTTTTTCGTATTTCTTCAGCCATTGGTCCACAGCTTCGCCAATAATATCTTTCATATAGATAAGCTCTGCTTTTGACACAAATCGCACTTTTTCAAGTTGATTTCGACTATACAGGAAGGTGACCCGTTTCATTTCGGTTGGGTCGGAAATATTTTCTGGAAAAACGGCAAGGGTTTTACGAATCAGGGCATTTAAGCCGGAAGGTATATTCTCTGAATCAGAGCTGTCCTTAGGAGCATCGAGGATATCAATTGCGGGGTCTTCATTTTCGAGAAAAAGGGATTCCAGGTGGCTTCCAAATTTCTTGGAGGCCTTCATTTTTTTCAGGTCAGGATTTTCAATCAGATTTTCTCCGACAAAATTCCTTTCTCTATCCGCCGTCATTGTATCCCCCCCCATGTCGATGCCGGAGGTTTTTTGCTTTGTGGAGAGATTCTTTTTTGACACAGTCAGTAATGTTTACTTGGTTGAACTAATTTGATAATTCGGCGGCCAGAGCCACCTTCGGGGTAGAGGTTTTTGTTCTTTCTATTATTTCATGACAAAGGCTGAGATAATCTCTGGCCCCGGCACTTTTTCGATTGTATGCGAATACATCTTTCCTGTGAGCTGGTGCTTCCGCCAGGGTAACGTTATCACGGATGAGAGTTTTGAACACCTTGTCTCCAAAGTATTTATATATGGTAGCCACGACATCCCGGTTTAACAATTTCCGATGGTCATACATGGTAGCAACCACGCCTCCGATCTGCAGCTCCTTGTTCAAACGGAACCGAACCTTGTCAATAACCTGCTTGATCTTTGCTAATCCTTGCAGCGCCAGAAATTCCGTTTGCAAAGGGATATAGACCGATTGGCTGGAGGTCAATGCATTGAGGGTAAGGAGACCCAAACTAGGTGGGCAATCAATTATGATATAGTCGTATTGATCTTTTACGGGCTCAAATAATTCCCTAAGGATGTACTCCCGTCCCGCTTCATTGAGAAGCTCAGCTTCAGCACCTGACAAGTCCAGGCATGACGTGATCACGTCTAAACCAGGTTTATAGGTATAAGGAATCAGTTGTGACA
>JABDJM010000483.1 GCA_013002475.1 Saprospiraceae bacterium
ATGTGAAGTTCCGACTGTAATAACTCCGAATGAAGACGGAGTGAATGATGTGGTATTTATTAATTGTCTGGAGACAGGAGACTTCCCCAATAACACTTTTGTCGTTTACAATCAGTGGGGTGATGAAGTGTATTCAGCAAGTCCATACAATAACGACTGGAATGGAACCTATGAAGGAGAGCCACTTCCGGACGCCACCTATTACTACATATTCATGCCAACTGAATCAAGTGATCCCGATAAAGGGTTTATCACCATTTTAAGATAGACCATAAAAAAAATGAACATGAAAAGGATTCTCACAGCTGGATTATTATTGCTTTTTGTTCAATTGGGCATGGCCCAACAAGAGGGGCAGTTCACCCAGTTTATGTACAATCAACTTTCCGTAAATCCTGCTTATGCAGGAAGCAGGGGATTTCCATCTTTGATGGCCTTGTATCGTGGTCAGTGGCTAGGGTTTAAAGGCGCACCCAAAAACAGCCAGGCAAGTTTTAACGCTCCCTTGTTTGGGGACCGGGTTGGCTTTGGACTGACGGTAGCCAATAACGATTTAGGGATTACGAATTCCTGGAATATCACAATGGCTTATTCATACAATATTCCGCTTTCAGAAAAAAATTCTCTTCGTTTTGGTATTCAGGGGAATATCCGCCAATTGGGAATTGACTTTGCCGATCCTTCTGCCATTATCCGAGAAACAGGTGATCCATCCATTCAGGAAAATATGAACACCAATCAAACCACAGGTAATTTTGGAGTTGGAGCCTATTTCACTGGGGAAAAGTTTTATGCAGGAGTTTCTGTTCCACATTTATATCCCACAGAATTTAGTTTTAATGGAGATCCTTCCCTACCCCTTGTGGCACAGGAAAGTCCACACTTCTATGGTATCGTTGGAACTTTGATTCCTATCAAAAACAATCTTGATTTTAAGCCTTCGGTGTTGGTGAAATACGTGGAAAATGCTCCGGTTGATCTGGATGTGAACCTAAGCTTTGTATTCAATAAAGAAGTTCATATCGGAGCTTCTTACAGAATGGGGGGTGATGGAGCCGCTGAATCTGTTGATCTCACGGCCTTATACCAGGTAAGCAACCTGGGTTTTGGTATTGCTTATGATTTCACCCTTTCAGATATTTCTCAATTCTCAAACGGGAGTTTTGAAGCCATGGTACGCTATGATTTTATTAAAGAACGTACGGATATGGCTAACCCCAGATTCTTTTTTTAAACCAGGGGTATAATTTTTGAAGTATGAACATGATGAATAGAATATTTGGTCTTTTTCTACTAATCCTGCTCTCAAACGGGGCCCTTTCTCAAGAGGGCCAGACGGATCAGAATATCCTGCTGACTAATGAAGCCAGCATTAATTCTGAATTTTTAGAGTATTCCCCTGCCTTCTTTGAAGACGGGATTATCTTCATTTCTTCGAGGGTAGCCGATAAGCGCTATAAGATCAAGGATAAGAGGATCAACAAGAATATTATGTCCATTTTCTTTGCTAAACGGTCAGAAAGTGGGTTGCTTCAAACCCCTAAACCCTTTGCGGAGGAATTGCTGAGTACTGTCCATGAGGGCCCTATGGCTCTTGACCGTACGGCGGACAATATCTTTTTCACCCGGAACAACCTGAAAAAGGGCCGGATGAAAAAGGCCAAGGACGGCATCGTCAAATTAAAGATTTATTCGGCTGAGCGGGTTGGAGATAAGTGGGGAAATATAAAAGAGCTTCCATTTAACAATGATGAGTATAATACAGCACATCCCTCTGTCTCGATAGAAGGAGAATATTTGTATTTCTCAAGCGATCGACCTGGCGGATTGGGTGGTATGGACATTTGGAGGAGCCAGCGAGCCGGAGAAGATTGGGGGGAACCAGAAAACTTGGGCCCCTTAGTTAATTCTGAAAGCGACGAGGTATTTCCTTTTATCCATGCCGACGGGTCCCTGTACTTTGCTTCAGGGGGACACTCTGGTTTTGGAGGCCTTGATCTGTATTCCGCCCAGGAATCTGATCAGCAATGGGCAGAAGTGGAAAATTTGGGAGAACCTTTCAACAGTACAGGTGATGATTTTGGATTTATCATTGACAGAGATAAGAAAAATGGATACTTCTCCTCCAACCGTGAAGGTGGCTTGGGAGAGGATGATATCTTTTCCTTTTATGTACTTAATAATTTGGATGCCCTTGCTGGAGACAATCGACAAGGGACAAGAGAAATTTTAGTCTCTGTATTGGATGATGAAACAGGAATGCCTCTTTCAGACACCAAGATCAGTTA
Organism: Saprospiraceae bacterium; assembly: GCA_013002475.1. Classification (GTDB taxonomy): domain Bacteria; phylum Bacteroidota; class Bacteroidia; order Chitinophagales; family Saprospiraceae; genus JABDJM01. The sequence continues at coordinate 2,289 of JABDJM010000483.1, forward strand.
CATTTTGGTTGATGAACTCACACTTGCAAAAGCACTTGTGGATAGTGATGGGAACCAAATCGACCCGACCACCAATGAATTATTATTGAAGCTACCTTTTGATGAAAATGCATCTAGCGGGGTTACCGATAGTGAAGGAAATTTCCCAACGGATGTCAGTTATGACAACTTCATTTTCAATATCGAAAAACCAGGCTTTCAATCCAGGCAAGTGATCCTAACTGCTAATAGTGAGGTCAACGAATTTTTGGTTACGCTTACTAGCGATGCTTTCGCAGCTAATCAATCTGGGACAACAGGAGAAAATGGAACTGGACCTGGTGGTGTCAATGAAGGTGAAAATCCAAATACCCAAAATGGAACAAACCCTCCCCTGGTAATTGGAGATGATGGCAATGGTTTAGATCTGGGGACAACAATCCGTGAAGGTACTGTGATTGAACTTCCGAACATTTACTATAATTTCAACGATTCCAATATTAGGCCTGATGCTCGTCAGGATCTTGATATTATCCTGGGTCTAATGAACCGATATCCTGATCTCAGGATTGAGTTGGCTTCTCATACAGATTCTCGAGGATCAAATCGATACAACAACAACCTATCTCAGAGTAGAGCCCAGAATGCTGTAAGATATCTTACAGAAAATGGAATTTCTTCCAACCGGGTAACACCTAGAGGATACGGGGAATCAGAGCTTCGAAATGGTTGTGCTGATGATGTCGTTTGTACTGAGGAAGAGCATCAATACAACCGAAGGACTGAAGTCCGGGTAGTTAGCCTGGGGCAGGAAATAGACCTGACTTTTGTCAATGATACAAAAGCCCCGGATGTTGTTGATTATGCTCCTAGTTCAGTAACGGAGCCAACCAGCTCTGATCCTGTTTCTACAAGCCCAACTACCGGCCAATCAAGCATTTCAGGTGATGGTGGTTCTGTATTGGTGATCGTAGGAGTTTTTAAGAATCTGCAAAATGCTCAAAGGCGACTAAACCAGGTAATCGCTATCGGCTTTGATAGAGCTGAGATCCGCGATCGGAATGGAAACAATATGGTGGTTGCCGGGCAATATAGTAGCAGATCTGCTGCTGATTCCGCGGCCTCTTTCCTTCGCGAAAACGGAGTGAAGACTTACATCCCCCGTTAATTTCTAGAAGACATGGATGGCAAATAAACCAGGGGATAGCTCTCGGCTTTGATAAAGCTGAGATCAGTGATCGACATGGTGGTTGCGTGTACTCTTAGTTGCAGTTCATACGTTGATTTCTCCGCCGCTTATCTTCGAGAATACGAAGTGAAGACATACATCTCCCGATAATTTATGGAAAACAAGGTGGTGAGTAAAAAATGAAAGGCCCCGGTGCTGGGAACACGGGGGGCCTTCGAAAAATTCACCAAAAACAGAAAGAATCAATCTACATCACGATGTAGAAAGGTATTTTCAGTCTCAAGCTCTCCATCCGATCCAGTACTAACAGACCAGTTTGAAAGCTCAGATTCAGTCGATTCAGTAACCTCTTTTAGCTCTACATTTCGTCGCATGTATGCAGGAACATTTTCTAGCTCAGAAAGCTGTTGAGGTGTATTCCAACTTTTTGCATTAGTCCTAAGAACCTCTCTGCGACTCTCCTCTTGTTGAAGGAATTTCCGTCGCTCCTCTTCCAATCGTTTTTTCTCCTCCTCCTTCATGTATGGTTCATCATAGGAATAATGCCTTCTTCGGTAATGCTCCATCTTTTGCCTTACATCGTTAAACTCAACCGTTCTCTCGACCTCTACTTTTTCTACCTCCACTTTTATCTCTTTCGTTCCATGCTCGTCAAGATCTACAACTACTCTGGCACCATCTGATGCTGCACCCTCAGTATTCTCCTCATCAAATCCGGTTGCTATAATTGTCACTGCGATAGAGTCACCTAGATTTTCATCGTAACAGTTACCCCAGATCAAGTCAGTTCCAAAACCAGCCTCCTCCTGAACGAATTCGGTGATCTCAAAGATTTCATCCATGGTTATCTCCTTGGTACCTGATGTGATATTCAATAGGATATGCTGTGCCCCCCGTATATCGTTGTCTTCCAACAAAGGAGAGTTCAATGCTTCATCTACAGCTCGTCTTGCCCGGTCCTCACCTTCAGCATACGAAGTACCCATGATGGCCACTCCGGATCCGCGCATAACTGTGTTTACATCTTCAAAATCCACGTTTACATAGCCGGGAACTGTTATGATCTCCGCAATTCCCTTCGCTGCTGTCGTCAAGATGTTGTCTGCTTTTGCGAAGGCTTCTGAAATCTTCAAATTCCCATGGATCTGACGAAGCTTGTCATTACTAATAATGATCAGGGTGTCAACATTTTTCTTCAGATCATCCAAACCTTCCACTCCCTGAGAGGTACGTCTGCGTCCTTCAAATGTGAAGGGCATCGTTACGATACCAACCGTCAAAATATCCAGGTCTTGCGCAGCCTTTGCGATAATTGGTGCAGCTCCTGTTCCGGTACCACCACCCATACCGGCTGTTACAAAGAGCATTTTGGTATTGCCTGAAAGAAAAGATTTTACGTCTTCAATTGACTCAATACAAGCCTGACGGCCCACAATGGGTTTCGATCCAGCTCCTCGGCCTTCAGTTAGTTCAGGCCCCAATTGAATTTTTGTTGGGACAGTACTAATTTCCAATGCCTGATTATCTGTGTTGCAAATTGCAAAGTCCACCCCAACTATTCCCTGACTAAACATATGGGTGACAGCATTGCTTCCTCCTCCTCCAACACCTATTACTTTGATTATTGATTCCTCTTCTTTTGGTATTTCAAATAACATGATTGTGAGTTTTTGTTGTTCTAAAGATTCATTTACGCTCTTATGGTCAAAATTCTTTGTCGAATTCTTCTTCTTCAAAGAATGCTTTTGTTTTTCGGAAAAGCCTTTCATACCATGCGGTATTCCCGGAATCGACGGCTACTCTTTCATGGGCAGCTATTTCGATGTCCACTTCGGCATTAGCCTTTTCTTTTTCCTTATCAGCCAGGGATTTCAGTAGCTCTGCGTAATCCTCCGGATTAGTTTCGATGCTCTCCATCCCCTTTATCAATAGTCCGATCCCGGTTGAATACACTGGTGATAAGAATTCATCCGCATAACCATGAGCCAGGTGTTCAATTGGAAGGCCTAGTCTTGCGGACATCCCCAGATGAAACTGAGCTAACTTTTCCATGTCCTTTAACAGGGAACCACCTCCTGTCAACACAAGACCACCTATTAGCTTTCTTTCGAATCCAGACTTCTTGATCTCCCAAAGAACGTAGTCCAGGATTTCCTCAGCACGTGCCTGGATGATCAGAGAAAGATTCTTCTCAGAGATCTCCTTAGGCTCATGACCACGTAAACCCGGGATAGTAATTATTCTATTCTCAAATACTTTGTCTGCTAATGCACTACCAAATTTCCGCTTAAGCTTTTCAGCCTGTTGAAAGGTTACATGACAGCCTTCCTTGATATCACGACTGATGATATTTCCACCAAATGGAATGACTGCAGTATGACGAATTATTCCCTCAAAGAAGATTGTAATATCCGTTGTTCCACCACCGATATCTACCAATGCAATTCCTGCATCTTTTTCTTCGTCGCTCAGAACGGCTGCAGCACTTGCGATTGGCTCCAGCGTCATTTCAGCTACTTTCAAACCAACCCTTTCAATGCAGCGGTTGATATTTTTTGAAGCCGCGATCTGTCCGGTTATAATATGAAAGTTGGCCTCCAACCGAATTCCGGACATCCCGATAGGGTCAGTAATCCCTTGCTCATTGTCCACGGTATATTCCTGAGGGATTACGTGAAGTATTTTATCACCTGGAGGAAGGACAAGGCGGTGCATATCACGAACAAGTTTTTCGATATCAACTTGCCTGATTTCATCCAGGTCATTCTCGCGGACGTGGATCCCCCTGTGTTGCAAACTTTTAATGTGTTGACCTGCAATGCCAACATAGACAACCTTTATGTCAAAGGGTACCTTTCTCTGAGCTTGACGGACAGCCTCAGAAATGGCTTTGACAGTTTTGTCAATGTTCGAAACAACTCCTCTGGAGACCCCTTCGGAGGCAACTCTGCCCATTCCAAGGATTTCAATTTTCCCATGCTCGTCACGCCGTCCTGCCAGGGCACAAACCTTGGTGGTTCCAATGTCCAGAGCAACGACCACATCTTGGTGGGAAATGTTTGTGTCGTTAGTCATAGTGTGTTTCATTTAAGTGTGTTTTCGGGTCAAGCTTTTCCGCAGACTACCTGACCATCGAATGAAAGATTAATCGTTTTGTATTTCGTCCATCCCTCCAAGGGAAGTCCTTCCTTATAAAATATTTTAAGCCTGTCCAGCTTGTCATCTATGTTTTCAGCCTGCCCGAAGATGATCTTCTGGTCTCCGATCTTTGGCGCCAGGAAAATTTCTCCTTCCTGGTCAACATCCAACTGCTCAACCAGCGGTTTAAGCATTTCGTCCTGGTTCAACTTTCGGACTAGCTCGAAAAGTTCAGAAAACCCACTTTCCTTTTCATTGTCTTGAGGTCTGATCAATTCCCGAACATTTCCGGTTGCAACAAGAACTCTGGGTGAAGCCTGAGCTGAAACTGGCATCTTGATACCCGTAAAATCCAGATAGAATCCCTTTCCATTCGAATCTAGGACTCGGACAATTGGCTCTCGCTGAATTACATCAATATAAATCCTCTTCAAAGCATCAATGTAAACCTCAGCCTCACCTACAAAAACATTTTTTTCTAATCTCTTTTCCAGATCACCGACATCAATTTTCCTGATGGGGATCTTATTTAAGCGATGACCAAATTCTCTTTCAACCACCAGCAACAGAGCCTCCTCGTCAAGCAACAGACTTCCATCCTGCAGAGGTTTGATATTGATGTTCACCCTATTCAAACTTCGATGCTTCAGATCCTTTACAGACATGACAAGAAGAAGTCCAAGCAGACCAAAGGCCGCTAACCAAACTACTCTTCTTATGTTAATTGTCTGTTTCATTTTCTAGCTTCAAAAAATTCTTTCATTGGTTTAACCAGTGTGTCTATGTCTCCGGCACCAAGGGTCATCAAAACACCCTTATTCATTTTTCTTAAATAGTCCTTGATCCCATTTAAATCTGTTCGGATCACTTGTTTGTTTTTCATGTTTTTCAAAATGCTATCTGCAGTTACTCCCGGGATTGGCTCTTCTCGAGCCGGATAAATATCCAGGAGAAAAACCTGATCCAGAGCATCCAATTCCTGGGCAAAGCCCTCGACAAAATCTCTTGTCCGTGAATAGAGATGCGGTTGAAAAACACCCACCAGATTTTTCTCGGGAAAAAGCTCCCGGGCTGCATTAATTGCAGCTTTCAACTCAGTGGGGTGATGGGCATAATCGTCTATATAGACC
>JABDJM010000507.1 GCA_013002475.1 Saprospiraceae bacterium
CCATAGAGCCCATGATCAACTTAGGCACTAAAAATGTCCGTCAGGCCAAGGATGGTTGGACCATTATTACCAAAGACAAAAAACCAAGTGCTCATTTTGAACACTCAGTAGCTGTAAAAAAAGGAAAGGCCGATATTCTTTCCGATCACAGCGGCATTCAGAAAAACCTTTCGCAAAACCCTCACCTTCAGGAAATTAAACTTTTATCCGTGCCTGATGCTATAGGCTAGGGATCCCTACAGGAAACCTAAATTTCTCGGAATTTTTGTTGGAATATTGTATCTTTGCACTCCGAAATTCGACTATGGCCAAACAGGACCTGATAAAGCAGGATGGAATTATTGAAGAGGCGCTCTCAAACGCAATGTTTCGGGTACGTCTTGAAAACGATCACCTAATTGTTGCTACTATATCTGGAAAGATGAGGATGAACTATATCCGAATTCTTCCTGGGGATAAAGTGGCCGTCGAAATGTCCCCCTATGATTTATCAAGAGGAAGGATAACATACCGCTACAAATAGTAGCCTAAATAAGGAAAAATGAAAGTAAGAGCATCCATTAAGAAGCGGTCTGCAGATTGTAAGATCGTCCGACGTAAAGGAAAGCTTTACGTGATCAATAAGAAAAATCCAAAATTCAAACAACGTCAAGGGTAACCTGACGAAACTATAATACTATGGCTCGAATATCCGGTGTCGATTTACCTAAGAACAAAAGAGGAATTGTAGGCTTGACCTACATTTTTGGAATAGGTGATACAAAAGCAAAGGAGATCCTGGAAAAAGCAGGAATTGACGAAAGTACAAAAGTCAATGATTGGACGGATGATAACGTTAGGACCATCACTCTGATGATCCAGAATGAATATAAGGTTGAGGGGCAATTGAGATCAGAGATCCAAATGAACATCAAACGACTAATGGACATTGGATGTTATCGTGGACTTAGACATCGGAAAAGTCTTCCTCTAAGAGGACAAAGAACACAGACAAACGCAAGAACCAGAAAAGGAAAAAGAAAAACAGTTGCGAACAAGAAGAAAGCAACTAAATAATTGAATAAATAACTCCTGGCATACTTAAGATTATTTTATGGCTAAGGTTAAGAAAACTAAAAAGAGAAAAGTTCGGGTTGAACCAGAAGGCTTGGTTTATATCCAGGCTAGTTTCAATAATATTATTATCTCTCTTACCAATAAGGCTGGACAGGTGATTTCATGGGCTTCAGCTGGTAAAGCTGGTTTTAGAGGCTCTAAGAAAAACACACCTTATGCAGCTCAGATTGCAGCCTCAGATGCAGCAAAAGTAGCATACGAAGCTGGAATGAGAACTGCAACAGTGTTTGTTAAAGGCCCAGGGTCTGGAAGAGAAGCAGCAATACGGGGAGTTGATAACTCCGGGATCCGCATCTCACAAATTATGGATGTGACTCCAATCCCACATAATGGTTGCCGTCCTCCAAAAAAGCGACGAGTTTAATTTTACTGAAAAGAAAGAAGGAAATCATTTATGGCAAGGTATACTGGCCCAACTTCAAAAAAGGCAAGATCATTCGGAGAAGCTATTTATGGCTATGATAAGGCTTTCGAGCGCAAAAAATATGGTCCCGGCCAGCACGGGAACACGCGTAGAAGAAAGCAAAAATCTGACTACGCCGTTCAGCTAAAGGAAAAGCAAAAAGCTAAATACACTTATGGTCTTTTGGAAAGACAATTCCGAAACACCTTTGAAAAAGCTTCCAGAAATAAAGGTGTAACTGGTGAAGTCTTGCTTCAGTTATTAGAAGCCAGATTGGACAATACGATTTTCCGATTAGGAATTGCTCCAACACGAAAAGCTGCACGACAGTTGGTTTCACACAAGCACGTTTTGGTGAATGGAGTGGTTACAAATATCCCTTCTTGTCAATTAGCCCTTGGAGACATCATTTCTATTCGAAATAAATCTCGTCACCTCGAGGTGATCCAGCAATCAGTTTCCTCAAAAGGAGATGTAAGGAAGTTTGGATGGCTCGAATGGAACCCGGACCGTATGGAAGGTGTTTTTCTCAGTTATCCTGAAAGAACCCAAATACCTGAAAAGATCAACGAACAGCTGATCGTTGAACTTTACTCGAAATAATTATTCCGGACCCTTACCGGGTCCGTTTTTTTGATATTCTGCCCTGCAGGCATAAACCCTCAACAATTGCTATATGAGCATACTGAATTTTCAGAAGCCCGATAAGATCATTCTTCAGAAAGCAACAGACTTTGAAGGCACTTTCGAATTCAAACCCCTAGAGCCCGGGTTCGGCCAAACAATTGGAAACTCCCTAAGAAGGGTGTTACTATCCTCTTTAGAGGGATTTGCTATTTCGGCCGTACGAATTGCCGGAGTAGAGCATGAATTTTCTACCATCAAAGGAGTCGTTGAGGATGTGGTAGATATTATTTTGAATCTAAAACAGATTCGACTTAAACAACTGATCGCAGACGAGGATGTATCTTCTGAGAAGATCTATCTGACCGTTTCTGGTAAGGATGGATTTACTGCTGGAGATATTGAAGAACACACCAATGTTTTCAAGGTTATGAATCCTGAGTTGGTCATTTGCCATATGGAACCAAACGTTAGCCTTGAAATGGAGTTGACCATTACTAAGGGAAGAGGTTATGTTCCAGCCGACGAAAATCTTCCAAAGGATGCACCTATTGGTGTTATACCCATTGACGCGATTTACACGCCCATTAAAAATGTTTCCTACAACATTTCTAATACCAGGGTTGGGCAAAGAACTGACTACGAGCAATTGACAATTGATGTCAAAACTGATGGCACGATTCATCCGGAAGATGCCATCAGAGAGGCTTCACGTATCCTTATTCAACACTTGATGTTGATTACAGATGAAAACATCAAATTTGATGATGTTGGAAGCAGAGAGGATACTATCGTCGATGAGCACATTCTTCATATGAGGAAGCTTTTGAAAACTTCTCTTGAAGATCTTGACTTGTCCGTTAGAGCCTATAATTGTCTAAAAGCAGCTAAGATCAACACCTTGGCTGAAATGGTTCGATACGACACGCATGAGCTATTGAAATTTAGAAATTTCGGTAAGAAGTCTTTAGTTGAAATTGAAGAGTTGCTCCAGGAAAAAGGATTGACCTTTGGAATGGACCTTTCCAAATACAAACTGGACGAAGAGTAAAATATTTTTTAATTCAATTACCCTTGAGACTAGTCTCGGGTGTTGAGAAGATTATTCCGCTAAGACGGACATTCAAAAATTGTAAGTATGCGACACGGAAAGAGATTTAACCACCTGGGAAGGAAAGCCGGCCATAGAAAAGCAACGCTAAAAAATATGGCCACTTCGCTTGTTTCTCACAAACGAATAAACACTACCCTCGCAAAAGCGAGAGCTTTAAGAGTTTATCTTGAGCCGATTATTACAAAAGCTAAGACTGATACTACTCACTCTCGAAGGGTTGTCTTTAGTTACTTACAGGATAAGAATGCCGTTCAGGAATTGTTCGGTCCAATTGCAGCCAAAGTGGGCAACCGCCCTGGGGGGTACCTTAGGATCATTAAGACTGGATTCAGAAGATCAGACGGAGCCGAAACAGCCATGATCGAATTAGTCGATTTTAATGAGGTAATGCTCGCTTCTGCAGGGGAACCAAAGAGCAAAAAGAAACGCTCGCGACGAGGAAGAAAAAAATCCAAGGCGGAAGCCACCCCACCGGCTATTGATGAAACCAATGAATCGGCGGCAGAAGAGGAATCTTCGACCGATAGCGAGGAAGAATAGTTAAAAAAGGGATTCAGGAAACTGAGTCCCTTTTTTTTGTCTGATTTTCGGTATTCAAGGGACGTACATTATCTTTGTCCAACTTTCGAACATATGAACGATCAGCATTCAACCCCAGCAATCCTACTCCTAGAAGACGGAACCGTATTTACCGGCGTTGCTGCCGGGGCCATTGGCACCACCTGCGGTGAAATTTGCTTTAACACAGGCATGACCGGTTACCAGGAGATTTTTACCGATCCATCCTATTTTGGTCAGATCCTCGTGACTACCAATGCACATATTGGGAACTATGGAATCAAGAACTCCGAAGTAGAATCTGAGAGTATCAAGATCTCGGGTCTGGTGTGTAAGAACTTCAATTATGAGGATTACTCCAGACAAATAGCCGACCGTTCAATCCAGGATTATTTTGAAGCAGAAGGCTTGGTGGGTATCGCTAGAATAGATACGCGACAAGTTGTTAGGCACATTAGAGACAAAGGGGCCATGAATGCTATAATCTCTTCTGAAACCACAGATGTGGATGTTCTTAGAGAAAAGCTTTCCCACCATCCCAGGATGGAGGGGCTTGAGCTGGCTTCAAAAGTAACGACCCAGGATGCCTACACACTTGAGGCAAATTCAGGGGCAGATTTTAAAATTGCAGCCCTGGACTTTGGTATCAAAAAAAGTATCCTTAAGAACTTCGTTTCGCGGGGTTGCACAGTCAAGGTATTTCCCGCAAGAACCAGTTTTGACGAATTGAAATCCTGGGAGCCTGATGGGTATTTCCTGTCAAATGGGCCCGGGGATCCAGGCTCTATGGACTACGCAGTGGATACTGTGAAAAGGATCCTAGGTGAAGACAAACCCCTTTTCGGAATTTGCCTGGGACATCAGCTCCTCGCCAGAGCAGTGGATATATCAACTTATAAAATGCACAACGGACATCGAGGAATCAATCATCCAGTGCTTAACCTTGAATCTGGAAAAGGAGAGATTACATCCCAAAATCATGGTTTTGGTGTAAGTCCGGAGGCCATTGAAGAAAATAAGGATAGTGTATCTATTACCCATCGAAATCTGAATGATGATACCATTGAGGGTATCAGAGTCAAGAATAAGAAAGCATATTCTGTTCAATATCATCCGGAAGCATCACCTGGACCACATGATGCTTCTTATTTGTTTGATCAATTCATTGAACTGATGAAGAATTCAAAAGTGGCCGTCACTAGCACACATTAACATCTTTAACCAAAACTATGAGTGAAATCATTGACATTCGATCCCGGGAAATTCTTGACTCCAGGGGAAACCCAACCGTTGAGGTAGAAGTCCTTACAGAAGAGGGAGCCCTTGGAAGGGCAGCAGTTCCATCCGGAGCTTCAACTGGAAAGCATGAGGCAGTAGAGCTAAGAGATGGCAACAAGGACAGGTTCCTTGGTAAAGGGGTTTTGAAAGCTTGCCAGAATGTTGAAGACCTGATCTCAGAGGAATTATTAGGCGTCGAAGTCCTTGAGCAAACCTATATCGACAACCTAATGATCGAATTAGATG
>JABDJM010000514.1 GCA_013002475.1 Saprospiraceae bacterium
TACCTGTATAGCATCAACAATTCTCCCCCCTTACCCTACACAAGTTTTCCTCAGTTGGGGGAAGGGAACTACAATATTCTTATGCAGGATATTAAAGGTTGCCAGGATGAGATCGACGTGAATCTCGTAGACCCGCCTCCTGTTACGGTTAATGCCGGAGATGATATCACCGTTTCCCTTGGAGAATCCACTCCCCTGATAGCGATCGGCTCCCCGGCCTCTGAGGTGGTGGCTTATAACTGGACGGCTGATAGCACTTTGACCTGCCTGGACTGTCCTGACCCTACTGCCTTTCCTCTGGGCTCAACGGTATATGAAGTCACGGTCATCAACGATGAGGGATGCATCTCGACAGATCGGGTTACCGTGATCGTCAGGGATGACCGACCTATATATATTCCTAATGCTATTTCTCCAAACGGTGATGGCCGAAATGACCAATTTTTCATTTATGGGAATGCGGCTGCTCTAAATATTTCTGAACTAAGGATCTTCAACCGATGGGGCGCTCTCGTATATGAGGCCCTAGATGTACCACTGGGAGAATATCCGAACGGGTGGGATGGGACATTCAATGGCGAAACCTTGAATCCGGATGTCTTCGCCTTTTACGCGATAATTCAATTTATCGACAACAAAGAAATTCTTTATGAAGGAGATATTACCATCATTCGGTAAAACCGGATCGGTCCTTCTTATTTTTCTCCTAGCTTGTCTTTGGTCTTGTGAGAATGATCTTGCAGATGTAAATTCCTTTTTTCCGCAAGACCTCAAGGACCAGGAAATCGCTGAAAACATCTCCATGTTATATAGTGACTCTGCCATTGTCAGGGTAAAAGTAAACGCTCCAAAACTCGTTAGACACCTTTCCGGAAGCAAACCCTATCAGGAGTACCCTGAAGGATTGTTTGTGGAGTTTTATGATGATGGACAAAACAAACAGGGGCAGATCTCAGCAAAGTATGGTGTTCGCTATGAACATAAGAACCAAATTGTGCTTCAGGATTCTGTGGTTTGGTTAAGTGTGAAAGGAGAAAAACTGGAATCCGATGAGCTTATCTGGGATGATCAAAAGCACATAGTCTTTTCTGATAAATGGGTCAAGATCACTCAGCCGGGTCAGGATGTGGTCTATAGCTATGGCTTTGAGGCCAATGAGGATTTTACACATTGGAAGCTTAAAAGCCTGGAAGGAAACATCAAGTATGACCCAGGTCAAATTGGAAATGACAAGTAATCCTTGATGAGGATAGTTTTTTCTACTACCTTAACTAGATATACCCTACTGAATGCTGGTTTTTTTTATTGTCATGGCCTTGTTGCTCAGTGCACTTTTTTCGGGTACTGAAATCGCCTTCATCTCTGCTTCGAAAATTGAAATCGAGCTCAAAAAGATGCAGGGGTCAAGACGTAGTTCTATCCTGGCAGACTTTTACGACGAGCCCTCAAAATTTCTCTCCACCATGTTGGTGGGTAACAATTTAGCCTTGGTCCTTTTCTCCATTTTTATGACCAAGCTGATCGAGCCTGTCCTGAAACAATATGTTGCGGTTGCCGAAGTCCCGCTTCTCCTTACAACAACCCTAGTAATCACCATTGTCGTCCTAATTTTTGGGGAGTTCCTTCCTAAGACTCTGTTTCGGTTGTTCTCAAACCGGATCCTATATGTTCTGGCATATCCCTTAATGTTTTTGAGTTGGATATTAGTAGCCCCTGCCTGGATAATGAATCACCTAAGTAACTGGCTATTGCGGGTTGTTTTCAGAACGCCAGTGAGTGCTGGGGAAAATGTCATCACCCGTCTGGATCTTGAGGATTTTATAAAAGGAACCAAACTGGAGCACAGTGAGGAGGAGATTGATGCAGACCTTTTCGGAAAGGCTCTTCACCTGCGAAGTGTAAAGGTGAAGGAGTGCATGGTCCCAAGGACCGAGATAGTGGATATTGACATTATCGAACCGATAGAACAACTAAAAGACGTCTTTGCAGAAACTAAGCTGTCCAGGATCCTGGTAACTGAGAACGAGATCGATAATGTCCAGGGCTATGTTCATCATCAGCAGTTGTTCAACAAGCCCCAAAGTATTCGAAGTATGGTTTTGGATGTGCCTTTTGTTCCCGAGGCCATGCGGGTCAGGGACCTAATGGACAAATTCATCAAGGAACGAATGAACATTGCCTGCGTAGTAGATGAATATGGTGGGATCTCGGGGGTAATCACTCTTGAGGACATTTTGGAGGAGATCTTTGGCGAAATAGAGGATGAGCACGACTACGAAGATCTCATCGAGCAACAAGTTTCTGAAAATGAGTACATTCTGGCAGGAAGATTGGAGGTTGATTATCTAAGCGAGAAATATGATGCCCTGGTGTTTCCCGAAGGGGAGTACCACACACTTTCCGGATTTTTGGTAGATGTCACGCAGCATATACCCGAGCAAGGGGATCAAATTGATATTAACGGGTACCGATTCATTCCAGAATTAGTGAGCGATACAAAGATCGAAACCGTACGGGTGATTAAACTCCCCAAAAGCGATGAAGAAGTGGATTAATGACATTCTGTTTTCTTTTCCCTTGCAGCTGCTTCTTCTACACCTTAGGAGTAATCTCCTCCTGATCCTTACCTGGATTTTTTTAGTCCTCCTTATGACAGGCATGGTGGGTAACCTATTTGGGGTTCGATACCTATTTCTAACTCCAGAATATTTGGGAGAGGTAAACTCGATAAGCTATTTTATACTTGGATTGGGCTACGGAATATTTTTCATGACCTGGAATCTGGCTTGCTATATTTTAATTGCTCACCATTTTCCTTTCCTGGCATCCCTTCAGAGACCCTTCACAAAATTTTGCCTGAACAATTCAATTATTCCAATTGCCTTCCTTGTACTATATGTATACCTAATGATCTCCTTTAACCTGGAGGACATGTTCACAGATTGGGTGTCTATCTCGTTACATACATTCTCATTTTTGGGAGGGGTTCTCTGCTTAGTGTTGTTGGCTACCTTATATTTCTTTTACACGAACAAGGACATACTGAGTTTTTTGAAGCTCCCAAAGGAGGAAGCAGAGAAACTACTGGAGCCAATATCAGCAGGTCGCCAGGCTCAACAAATGAAAAGCCTCAAACGCGGTGTCAATCGATGGAGAGTTGACACTTACCTGAATGAATCTCTCAAACCCAGGTTGGTTCGACCTGTAAGCCATTATGACCCAGAGATCTTGCTGCGGGTATTCAAACAAAACCATGTGAATGCACTGATCGTGCAGATCCTTGGTCTGATGATCTTAGTGGCCCTTGGCCTGATGATAGATAATTCATATTTCAGAATCCCTGCCGGTACTAGCATATTCATATTGGGGACCATATTCCTGACTATCACCGGGGCTATTATTTTTTGGTTTAATCAATGGAGCCTTACCGTTATCATCGGACTTTTTTTTCTGATGAATTTCATGAGCACCTTTGATTCCCTTAATCACAAAAATCAGGCTTACGGCTTAGATTATACCAGTGAAAAAACGGATTACAATTACAAGAGATTAACTGGGCAGCTGGATTCCTCTCTACTTGAAAAAGATAAACAACAAACCATCGCACGGCTGGAAAACTGGCGTGCGAAATTCCCTGCTGACAAGCCACCCAAGATCTTATTCTACTGCGTGAGCGGAGGTGGAGCAAAGGCCTCCGTTTGGGTCATGAAAGTTATGCAGGAGGCGAATATCATAACCGAAGGCAAAGCTTTTGATCATACTGCTCTAATTACGGGAGCCTCAGGGGGGATGATCGGAGCCGCATATCTGCGGGAACTTCATCTTCAGTCAAAAGATCAGAAATCCATAGATCCCAATGATCCAATTTATATTGACAAAGTCTCCAGGGATATGCTTAACTCAATTTGCTTTACCCTGGTCAGTAACGATCTGTTTTTACCCTGGTTAAAATTCAACTACAATGGATTTACTTATAGAAAGGACCGAGGATACATGCTTGAAAATGTACTAATCGAGAATACAGATGGTCTTCTTGACAAACCCTTATCCTCCTATAAAATACCGGAGCAGGAAGCGCAGATACCTTCCATCATTCTTTCCCCATACATTGTTAATGATGGCCGCCAATTATTGATCAGCCCTCAGGGGGTGTCATACCTTACTATCCCCAGCATTGGACAAGATATACCCGGCAGCCTTGAAATTGATGCGGTCGATTTTGGATACCTCTTCCAGCAACAAAACGCTGAGGATCTGAGATTCACTTCTGCACTGCGGATGAATGCAACCTATCCTTACATCCTTCCGAATGTTCATATGCCCAGTAAACCCGTTCTCGAAATTATGGATGCGGGGCTAAGAGACAATTATGGATTAGGCCCAGCCACAAGGTTCATCGATATTTTCAAAGACTGGATCCTGGAAAATACGGCCGGAGTAGTCCTGGTTCAGATCACTACGCTGAACAAAATTGACGAGATCGAGCAGGATCGAAGCCACAGCCTCCTTTCCTCAATGGTCAACCCCTTGGGTGTGGCCGGCCAAATACTTCATCTTCAGGACTACGAATTGGACAATCACCTAAGCTTTACTTATGAATTGCTGGGTCCTGAAAACTTTGAGATGATCCGTTTCATTTACTCCCCCGGAGAAAAAAATCCCAAGGCCTCGGTTACCTTCCATTTAACAGCGCGAGAAAAAAGAGATATCCTGGCTTCTATCGATAAGCCCGTAAATGTTGAGGCACTAAATCGACTTCAGGAGGTATTGGAATAGAACATGGAGATTAAGCAATTAGAACATTCGGAAAGTACCAACCTTACCCCCACCCACCAGATCGTGGTGATCGCAGAAAATATTCACATTCCGGAAAACATGGGTATGATCTTCCGCATTTGCGAAGCCATGGGAGTTCGGGAACTGATATTCACCGGGGTAACTCAGGAAAAAACAAATAGAAAATTGATTAGAGCGGCGCGGAGCACGATAAAGGAAATTCCTTCTCGCTGGGTCCTTTCTACGCAAGAAATCCTAGCTGAACTTAAAAACCAGGGTTACGAGTTGCTAGGGCTGGAGATCACAAATAAGAGTCAGGATATCCGGGACCTGGACCTCAGAAAAGGTGTGAAGGTGGCTTTGGTTGTTGGAGCAGAAAGAACCGGAGTAGAAGAAAAGACTTTGCTTGCTTTAGACAGGCATACGCATATTCCCATGTTTGGAAAGAATCTTTCCATGAATGTGGCAACAGCCTTAAGTATTGCTCTTTTCGAAATTGTCCGACAGTTGAACGCTTAGAGGTAAGAT
Source organism: Saprospiraceae bacterium (assembly GCA_013002475.1). GTDB lineage: Bacteria > Bacteroidota > Bacteroidia > Chitinophagales > Saprospiraceae > JABDJM01. Next base: position 5,305 of record JABDJM010000514.1, read on the forward strand.
CCTTTTCAAGTATTTTTATGATATAATGTTCCTTAGAATAGTCATTGGTTGTGTGGTTCTCTCATTCCTGTCCTGTGCTCCTGTACAAGACTCCAAACC
>JABDJM010000526.1 GCA_013002475.1 Saprospiraceae bacterium
GGTAAAAGTACGGTAGATAAGCTGAGTCTGTTTGCTGATGAGCAAAACATGTCCATGTGGCAGGCAATCCCTCATTTTAAGATTGGTGCCCGGGCGGCAAAAGCCCTGGCTGGATTTGTCACCATGATTCGCTCCTTTCAGGATAAGGCTTCAGAGCTAAATGCTTTTGACCTTGCCGCCCTGATAGCCCGAAAATCAAAAGTCGTTGACCATCTTAAGTCAGACCATACTCCTGAAGGACAAAACCGATTGGACAATGTGCAGGGTTTGCTGGATGGCATTAAGGAATTTGTGGATTCCGATGAGTTGGTGGGAGCGGTCATAACTGAAGACAAATCTTTGGCTAGCTACCTGACGACCATAGCGCTGCATTCCGATCTGGATGAAGATAGTGATGAAAGTGAATATGTCACCCTGATGTCTGTCCATTCAGCGAAAGGCTTAGAATACAGAGCTGTTTTTGTGGTGGGTTTGGAAGAAGATCTTTTCCCTTCCTTTATGGCAAAGGATGATCCAAATGGCATGGATGAGGAGCGACGTTTGTTTTATGTAGCTATCACAAGAGCTAAGAAATATTTAGTGCTAACCTTTGCCAATAGCCGGTATAGGTTTGGACAAATGCGTTTTAATTCGCCAAGCCGTTTTTTGGAGGAAATCCATCCGGATCATCTTGAATCTACCTCTCAGATCCGCACTAGATCCTTTAAGTTTGAACCAAAGAGAGTTCCGTCCGGAATTCAGGGGAAGTTTTCCACTCCGGGTAGTACCCGGAAAGCGCCAACTCTTCTGGCTGACCCGAGCACTTTTGCTCCCGCTCCAAGCAATCAAATTGAGGTGGGCATGGAAGTCTTGCATCTCAAGTTTGGAAAAGGTAAAGTGCTTAAGATCGACGGTAGCAATGAGACCAGGGTAGCGACCATCCGCTTTACCCAATTGAACAATACTGAAAAGAGGTTGGTCCTCAAGTTTGCCAAACTTCAAATTCTATAGATGGACCGGCAGGAACGAAGCCGGATCCTAAAGGAAGAAGCTTATCGCCTGGGTTTCAACTTTGTCGGTATTGCCAAGGCTGAATTTATGGAGCCCGAGGCTCAGCGTCTTGAAGAATGGTTAAGCAAAGGATACCATGGCCGGATGGCTTACATGGAAAACCACTTTGAGAAAAGGGTCGATCCTACCAAACTGGTTCCTGGGGCAAAATCTGTCGTTAGCCTGGTCTACAATTATTTTCCCGAGCAACAACAAACTCCGGATTCACCCAAGCTTGCCCGCTACGCCTATGGTGAAGATTACCACTTTGTCATTAAGCGGAAACTAAAGACACTTCTGAAAATCCTTCAGGAAAAGATCGGGGCCATCGAGGGAAGGGTTTTTGTTGATTCTGCGCCCGTTCTGGAAAGGGACTGGGCATATCGGGCCGGGAATGGGTGGATCGGAAAGAACACCCTGCTTATTCACCCAAAGCAAGGTTCCTTTTTCTTTCTTGCTGAAATGATCCTGGACATTGAATTTGACTTTGATCATCCTATCAAAGATTATTGCGGGACTTGCCGCGCCTGTATCGATGCTTGTCCAACTGAGGCCATTGCAGAGAATGGCTATGTTCTGGATGGAAGCAAATGCATTTCCTATCTAACCATAGAGCTAAAAGAAGAGATCCCTACAGAGTTTAAGGGAAAAATGGAGAACTGGGTTTTTGGCTGCGATATCTGCCAGGAGGTTTGTCCCTGGAATCGCTTTTCCAAAGCTCATCAGGAATCTGATTTTGAACCGCGGGAAGGACTATTGGCTATGGAGAAAAAAGAATGGGAAGAAATTACAGAGGAAGTTTTTCAAAAGCTCTTTAAAAAGTCAGCAGTCAAGAGAACAAAGTTCAAAGGCTTCAAAAGGAATCTGAATTTTCTGAAAAAAAATTAGTCGCGGGTACTGTACCCTGGAAGTACATTGATGTCAGCCCAAAAGTTAGCGATTGCCGAAAGCGATTTCCCCATTTCTTCTGCAGTATCCGGCTTGCGAACAAAAGCATTGGCGCCCCTATCATAGCAATCCAAAATTGTCTGATTATTATTCATGGCTGAGAATACCACAACAGGAACCTTTTTTAACTCATCATCATGGTACAACTGATCCAGAACCTCCCTGCCATTAATGTGGGGCATATCAAGATCAAGCATGACCACTGCGATTTTTGATAGGGTTTCCTGATTAAGATACTCCATCAACTCTTTTCCGTCCGCTACATGAATGAGTTCGAGTCCCATTGACAATTCATCAAAGACACTTTTCATGATCTGGAAATCGGCGGGACTGTCTTCCGCCAGTACTATTTTTCTTGCTTTTCTCATTGGTTTCTAAAAGGCTTAACGGTTTTTACTCTGTTTTTGTTAAGTTCGAATCACGTACAATATACAATGGTCGATTTCGAATATTGGTGTTTATCCGGCTAAGGTATTCCCCTATGATCCCTATTGCGATCATTTGTACACCTCCAATGAAAAGGACACTCAGGATAAGGGAAGTCCATCCAGGTTCATAATCCTTTAGTATGAATCGGGCATACAATGCAAAGATCATTACCACAAAAGCAAAGCCAGAAACGATTAAACCGAAGTAAGAAACAATTTTTAATGGAATATCTGAGAATGCTGTAACTCCATCAATAGCAAAACGAAACATCTTTCGGTAGTTATAGCCTGTCTCTCCTGCATATCTCTCCTTGCGGTCATAACTGATAAAGGTCTGGTTAAAACCCATCCAGGCTATCTGCCCTCTTAGGTATTTGTTTTGCTCCGGCATCTCTTTTAGCAATTCAACTACCCTACGATCTACAATTCTGAAATCACCGGTATCGACTGGAATTTTGATGTTTGTTAATTTGCCAAGAATACGGTAGAAGGATTTGGCGGTCCATTTCTTAAGCCAGCTTTCACCTTCCCGGCTGGCTCTTTTGGCGTAGACCACTTCATAGCCTTCTTTCATTTTTTTGTAAAGGTCGGCTATGACCTCCGGTGGATCTTGCAGGTCCGCATCAATGATCACTACTGAATCACCCGAAGAATGATCCAGGCCGGCAGTCACGGCTATTTGATGGCCGAAATTTCGACTGAAGTCTACAAACTTAACTGCAGGGTCTTGAGTAGATAATTGACGGACCTGTTGCATAGATCTATCCCGGCTACCATCGTTGACAAAAATGAACTCGTGACTGAGTCCCAAATCACTGACCGTACTTTTTAAACGATTATAAAGCAGAGGGATGTTCTCTTCTTCATTATAGGTTGGAATAACAACAGAAATATCCATATTTGCTCCGCGGTGGTTGCCAAAGATATAGCAAATTCGCTATTCAAAAATTTTACCGAATGTCCGGACCTATAAAGCCTTGGGACCTTTTCAAAAATGCCCTTTTATTTGGCCTGCTGCTGCTATTGGGCATGGCATGTAAGCAGGAGTCTTCGAATAAAACTGATTATGCGAAAGATGAGACCCAAGACGAGGTCGCCCAGAAGAATGAACCCGTTGTTCTTTTCTTTGGGAATTCCCTTACGGCGGGATACGGATTGGAACCTGAAGAAGCCTTTACCTCAATTATTCAGGAATGGATCGATTCTCTGGACCTGGGATATCGGGTCGTAAATGCCGGACTGTCCGGAGAAACGACTGCAGCTGGCTTAAGCCGGATAGATTGGGTATTGGAGAGGCAGGAT
>JABDJM010000552.1 GCA_013002475.1 Saprospiraceae bacterium
CGACTATAGACCCCATTCAAGGTACTTGGATCATCATAAAAAACATAAGAATTTTCCTTGGACTGGAAACTCGGAAAAACAGGAATATCCTCCTGACCAGCTTTATTATTTGGTGCATCGATCAGCAAAACTCCGTTCGCATTTTCTAGCCTCGAATTAATGCTGGTAGCAATAGGATTTCCTTTATCATCTACAGCCTCTGTTGGAACATACATGTCAAAAAATCGGATCGAATCCATTTCAATCTGATTTTTTTCATAATCAAAATGAAAGTCTCTGCCTTCATAAATCGTAAAGCCAGCAAACAACTTCCCATCAAACTCCATGTTCCTGTTTTCCTGGAACAAAACCTGCTCAGCAAATGGCTTTAGGGCCACTTTCTGACTTTGACTAAATTCGATCACAGAAATCCCATCTGATAAAATGTCCTTTGTCTTCAGGTTGAAGATCGCATTGGTATCCTTAGTCTTGGAAGTGATCTTCAGATTATCAAAATCGGTTTTTCTGGCTTTAGCATCGGTGTAGTGGTAAACCTTTTCAAGGATCTCCACCATCTTAGTATCTGAATCATAATTAATGAATCCTTGTGCAACTAAATCATATAATAAGCTTTGGATACTGGAGGCATCAAAGCCGGCTCCGAACTTGGGAGCTATGTCTTCCGCATTAACAAAATTGCTACCGTGTTGCGTGGACACTGCGCGAATGACAATTAATGGATTAGTGGATGAAATATTTTGTAAGCGCTCGTAGTCATTTTCAGAAAAGAAGTGCAATGACTCGAAAACTACCTCCCTATTAGCACTGGTAAAGCTAATCGCTTTTCCTCCGATGATCAGGGAGTCCATGCCAACCCGAAGTTTAAGGCTGTTGACATTAATATTGAGGTTATGGTAAGAATCGAAAAATGGATTTCTATCCTTTCCTCTCTCTCCTCGATTCATGGTCAGATCCTTGTCCTGGATCTGATATTTGATGTTTACGCTTGGATGGTAAATGCTATCCTGGTCAAAGTAGACTACAGCATGAGCTCCTTCGGCTGTAACCCTTTCTCCTTTGAGGATCTTGAAGAGTTCTGCTTCCGCTTTAAACTCATCTGTTCCCGATCTCCTTTTGATCGTTACATTCGCCGGGTTATCGGCTGTACCAAATCCATACACAGTTTTTCCTTGTAGCCTAAATCCTCCTGTGTATTCAACATTCTCTCCTATGTTTTTTACATGAAGTCTTGACTCGGAAGATTCAAATCTGGGATAGGAGCTCGAAGAAGAGCTTCCAACCAGGATCTTGTCTTCAAAACTCCCCTTGAGTTTTTGGGTGGGGAATAACTCCGGATAGGTTAAAGTCGCATCGGACACCCGATAAAAAGGTTTGGTCAGATCTACTTCATAAGCTCCCAAGGTTGCGGTAACATCTCCTGAAGATCCTTTTGAACGATCCCAGTTAACAGTTCCACCTTCTCCAGTAAAAGTTTTTTCCAGGACATCCAAAACCCCCGCTGTCTTTTCTATACTTATGCTATCCTTTTTTCGAACAGCCGTCAGTCGAAATTCCTTGAACTTAATAGTCGGCCTTTCATTTTTCCAATCAAAGTCATAATCTCCTGCCTCTGCCAACCAGGATAATGATGCACCTCCGTCTTTTATCTTCCCTCCTTCAAAGAAAGACTGGGAAAAAACAAGGAAATTTCTGAAGTCCTTAAACTTCCTATTTTTTACCTGAGCAAATAATCCTTCGAGCTGAGTATGCCATTGGTCAAATGGCTCCAGAAATTCTGTTTTTGATAATAGGGAGCTAAGAGAGGTTAGATATGGTGTAAAATATCCTTTCGCTCCCAACCTGCCCTGAAGCATTTGATTGCTCAAAGTTATGACTCGTTCAAATTGCTGATCATTCAATAGACTGGCCTTCGGAGCAAAAGCCTCAAAAGCGGTCTCAGGTCCTTTTTGATTACTGGCATTCATGAAGGTTTCTAACTCTCCCATGTAGGTGACGCGATTGAGGGAGAAAGAATCCAAAGAACCCTGACTAAATGTGCCAAGGCTGGACAAGAGTAAAATGAAAAGGGGTAGAAGTCTAAGCATCATTGCCAAAGGATTATTATGTGTGGCTGTGTTTCAATTTTTGGCCTCAATACAAACCCATCCATCCTTATCCGAACTCTGAATTTCTGAAAATCCATGCTCTTTCAGGAGGCCCTTCATCGTTCCGGAATCTTGTTCAAAAATGCCGGAGATCAGAAGGATCCCAGAGGGAAGAAGCCGGTTTGATAACGCCTTCATTTGAGCTTGCAGTACATTTCGGTTTATATTGGCCAAAATGCAGCTAAATTTTTGATTATCAAGCTCTGGTGTATCATTTTGGATAACCTTAGCATTCAATACGTTGTTTAATGCCAGCTGTTCCAAACAATTTTCCACTGCAAGAGGGTCATTATCCACTGCAAACACTTCTATTGCACCCAATTTTGAAGCCAAAATGCTAAGAATTCCAGTCCCACAACCATAGTCCAGGACCGTTTTTCCCTTGAAATCAAGCTCAAACATCCTCTCCATCATCAGATAGGTGGTTGCATGATGGCCCGTTCCGAAGGCCATTTTTGGCTGAATAATGATCTCCAAAGGAAGATTGGGGCTGGCAGTATGGAATGGTGCCCTTACAATACATTTTCCAGGGATAACTATCGGTTCAAATTCAGATTCCCACTTTGCATTCCAGTTTTCATGAGGGATCTC
>JABDJM010000486.1 GCA_013002475.1 Saprospiraceae bacterium
AAGTTTGGCCTAATATTATGACGTGCAAAATCTGGAAATAAACCTGGACAAAACATACACCGCCATGGATGAGTATACCTTGGTGGTTGATTATACAGCTTTCCCCGCTCGTCACCCTGCGGGCGGCTCTGCTGCTATCACTTCTGACCAGGGTTTGTTTTTTGTAAACCCGGACGGAACACAGAACAAACCCCAACAGATCTGGACCCAGGGAGAAACAGAGCACAACTCCAGGTGGTTTCCAACTATCGACAAACCAAATGAGCGTTGTACCCAGGAAATGCTTTTGACCGTCCAGGACCGCTTTGTCACCCTGTCAAATGGTTTGCTTGTCAATTCAGAAAAAAAACAACCGGGGCTTCGAACGGATCATTGGAAGATGAACCAGGCTCACGCTCCATACCTTTTCATGCTGGCCATTGGGGAGTTTGCGGTAGTAGAGGAATCCTGGAATGAGATCCCGGTAAGCTATTATGTGGAGCCTGAATTTGAGCAGGACGCAAAGACCATTTTTCAACACACACCTGAAATGCTTCAGTTTTTTTCTGGGCTCATTGATTATGATTATCCCTGGGACAAATATGCTCAGATCGTCGTAAGGGATTATGTCTCCGGGGCTATGGAAAATACCACGGCGGTGATATTCGGTGATTTCGTTCAAGCAGAAAGTAAAGCTCTTATCGACAACCACAATGACAGGATTGTGGCTCATGAAATGTTTCACCATTGGTTTGGTGACCTGGTGACTTGTGAGAGCTGGGCAAACCTGACAATGAACGAAGGGTTTGCCAACTACAGTGAATACTTATGGTTGGAACATAAGTATGGTCGGGATGAAGCTGATCATGCTATGCGAGGAGATCAGGAGGGGTATTTTGAGTCTGTGTCTATGGGTGGCTCCCACCCTTTGATCCATTTTTCCTATGAGGACAAAGAAGACATGTTTGATGCTCACTCCTACAATAAAGGTGGTGCCATCCTGCATATGCTGAGACTCTTTTTGGGAGATGAGGCTTTCTATGCGGGACTAAAAAAGTATCTGGAGGATAATCGGTTCTCTGCGGTTGAATCTCATGATCTGCGGCTGGCGATGGAAAAGGTTTCCGGAAAGGATTTGAATTGGTTTTTTAATCAATGGTTCTTTGATCAAGGCCATCCCCTGGTCAGTATTGAACACGAATATTCCGAAAGTGATAAGAGTTATTCCGTAACGATTACCCAAAGCCAGGACCCTGACCGGGCCCCAGCTATTTTTCAAATGCCCCTGGAAGTGGATATTTATCTTGGAAAAAGGATGCCGATCCGCAAGGACATCTGGGTAAAAAAGCGAAAACAGACTTTTTCATTTCCTGTCCCCGAAAAACCTGTCTTTGTGAATGTCGATGCTGAAAAAGGGATGCTTTGGACAAAAATGGAAAATCGCCCTGCAGAAAGCTATATTTTCCAATATTTCAACGCTCCAAAATATATGGATAGGTTTGAGTCCATCGATTATGTGGTTACCAATGACCACCCCGAAAAGCTTTCCATCCTGAAGAGTGCTTTGAATGATCCACACTGGGTTTTTAGAAGAAAGGCCCTGAAAGAGCTCCCATTGTCTCCGGAAAGATTTGAACTCTGGGATCTGGTCGCCAATAAGGCAGAACAAGATCCTGACTCACGGGTTCGCGAAAAAGCGCTTACCCGGCTGGCCGAAAGCGGAAACCCTAAATATGCCCCTATGCTGGAGGGGGTCGTCCGAAAATTTCGGACCTATCCTGACCTCGGGGCTGCAATGAACGCCCTTTCTTCCTTGGCCCCAGAAAGGGCTGAGGCCCTGGCAGGTGATCTAACCGAAGAAACCAATCCGAGAATCATTAATTCTATTGCCTCCGTCTACGGAAGGCTTGGAAAGCCCGAATACCTTGCGTTTTTTAAGGAAAAGGAAGCTATAATCGATGGATTTGATGTCTTTGCCTTCTTTGATGCCTATGCCCAGGTTGTGATGAACATAAAGGAAAGTGAAGTTCAAATGGGTGTGTTAGCGGGCATGAAAGAACTGGCAAGCAACCCGGAAACCTCCAAATGGAAGCGCTTTTCAGCAACCAGATTGATCGTAAACCTTCGCGATTTCAAACTTGAATCTGGAGATGAGAACACAGCAAACAAACTGTCGGGATTCATCAAAGAAATCATTTCCAAGGAGGGCGACCCCCAACTAAGGAGCTTCTATGGTCGTTTTTAACAGCCAGAAGTCCTATCCAGGCCATTCTTGGCCTTGCTATTAGCCTTTTGAGTGGCTATTTTTCCAGTATATTCTCAGAGGAACAAAAACCGGCTTTGAACGTATTGTTAAGGTGCTCACCTAGGCAATCTTTTTGTGGACATTTTGGTTAATCTTGAGTAGGAATATTTCCCGGTATGAACGAGCAGAATAATTACAATCAACTAATTCAGAAGCTAGACACTTTCGTAAGGAAGTACTACATCAATCTTTCCATCCGGGGCTTGCTCTATACCCTTGGCGTGGTGGGCTTAGCTTTTCTGCTGATCAACCTGTTGGAGAACTACTACTACTTCGGGCAAACGGGGAGAAAAAGTTTGTGGTTTGGTTTTCTGGCGACCTCGCTTTTAGCCCTGGGATATTGGGTTGCAGGCCCCCTCGCCAGGTATTTCAAACTGGGAAAAGTTATATCACACGAGCAGGCCGCCAAAATTATCGGTGACCATTTTCCTGCAGTAAAGGACAAGCTCCTGAACATCCTCCAGCTGAAAAAAGGAGCCTCACCAAATGACTCCCTTGCACTGGCAGGAATTAATCAGAAAACAGAGGAGATCAAGTTGGTTCCTTTTAGAGCCGCTATAGACC
>JABDJM010000489.1 GCA_013002475.1 Saprospiraceae bacterium
ATGCATGCCATCATTTCTTATTTGGCCCTTCTGGAAATCCTTAATCAGGGTAAGGCAGTTTGCACCATCGGACAAGGCACAAATAATTTTTGGGTCTCTGCAGTTCCAATTGAAGAGATCGAAAAACGGAAACTAAGCATCAAAGAAGAGGCCTAACTATTCTTTTGCCATAAGAATCCTAACTCCTTATTTACTTTTTGGACTTCCTCAGGAATCAATTCCATATTGTCCTCCTTTTTTTTGATGCCCCTTGCTAAATCAAGCATCCTCTCCCGCTCAATGGAAGAAAATTCTGAAAAGGCTCTTCTGAGCAAAGGAAGGATCTCTTTGAAATCCTCTGGATCTAAAGATTGAAGCCAGCCGTCCATCAGACCCCATAGTGAGGGCTGATGAATAATGAGTTGGCCAGAGCCATACAGGAAGCCCTCGATCCAATAGGCAGCATCCGCTTTTTTCTGGGCAGAGGAAAGCCCAAAAGCAAATCTTTTCTCTGTCTCCGTCAGATCGAAGATCATCCGATCCCAAAGTAGACGAGTACTGAAGCCGGTAAGCAAAGGATGTACATGCAAAGCATCGGATAATTTGACCAGAGCTTCTGTCCAAAGTGCATCCAGATCTTTACGCTGCAAGAGTTGAATGGCCTGGTTGGCCTGAATGATTTCCTCCTGCAATATCCGGCTGGCATCTTCATCCAATTGCTGCGCACAATTAGGCAAGCCGATACAAACCCTGGGAATCAAATGCATTAACAAACTTTCCAGAGCGCGGATGTCGATCTGGCGAGTGCTTCCGAATGTATAAGCCTGAACAAGTGGATGCACTAATTCCAAAAGCAGGGAAATGTCCAGGGTTGTTGCCCCGGCCTCATCCAATTTTTTGATTAGTGCATTCATGGTTTCTGGCAGATAGGCCAGTAAGGCTTGCTGCAATAATTCCGCTAACTCCTTCAGCCTTTCGACTTTGCCAGCTTTGTCTTTCAAAAAATTTATCGCTGCAGATTCCACGGTGTTACCCCACATCCCTGCTTCTACGATCCTCATAGCAAAGGAGGCTTTCCATTGAAGCTTCCAGTATTCCTTAAATCCACCAAGGTCAGTTTCAGAGCTAGGTTCAAAATACCCCCAGGTAATATCCAGTAGGGAAAGCCGGTGCAGGAGCAGGCTCTTTAATTGATCATTGGGTTCTCTGAGGTCAATCCCTCCTTTGGGTTTATCTGCGGTTCCCTTGAGCCAATGTGCTTTATTCGTTTCGCGGTATTTCTGTAATCTGCTTGATTTGATCTGCTTTTCAAGGTCTTTTTGAAAAGGGATCACTGGAATTGATTTGGGGACTTTCCCTGCCCTTGAGCCGATCACCAAATGTTTTCGGATGAGATCAAGCATGGCTTTATTTCCGTGACATAGGGCTGCAACAGCCGCTTCTTCCAGGTCCTGCAGTCCGGGCAAAGACTGATCACGTAATGAGGTTATTGCCTCTGCAAGTTGCACCGCTTCGATAACATGAGCCGCCGAACCAGACATTTGTTGATTTCTAAGTAGCCTACCTGCTTTTGTCATCCATCGGATCGTGGCATCGTTTCTATTCTTAAAAAGTAAATGATACCACTCAGGTGATTTCACCCCTGCCGAGTAGCCTGCATTATTTGATAGCTGGTGATAACTCCAGGGAATCCAGGTTGCTGAACAGTTTATGTTCTTTAAGCCTTTGAGAAAGGTTTTGTCATCAGTTGCCTTAAAGTTTTCAAAGGTTTGTAATACTGGAGCATGCCAGGCTCCACAAATAAAAGCCACCTTTTCAAAACCCTCTCTTTTCGCTTTGCGTATTGCTTCGCGCATGTGAGCTTCACGAAGGATCGGCTCTGCATCTTCTGTACCCTTAGCCTGGTCGCGAATATGGGACATCAATTCAAGTACCGTTTCAAAAATGGCCGCTCCATGATCCGTATGTTCAAAGTGCATTTCCCACCATCTTTCCCTATCCTCAAATCCAGCCAAACTTGCGAGATAACCCAGAGGATCGTTTGAAATTTCATCTCCCTGTTTCTTCTTTTGGGCCGGGGACCCTGTCTGGGAAGGATGTTTATTCCCCTGTTTTTCCAAGGCCATTTGTTTTCCGATCCCCAGATCAACGCATCGGCAAGGGATACTTTTTTTTAAGGCCCAATTTATTCCCTGATATTCCGGAGAAAAAACTGCCATTGGATAATAATGGGCTTCGCTAAGATCTTTAGCATTATAGATCAGTCCGGCAACAGGAGGCTTGAGGTCAGGATCTAAAACAAAATCAAGCAGGGAATCCATTTCGGTGGGCGCTTCCACCAGCAAAAGATCAGGAACAAAATCTTTTAACGCCTGCAGGCAGGCTCTGGCAGAGCCGGGACCATGATGACGGATGCCCAGGACTTTTAATTCCATTTCTTAAATGCTAGAGAGTTTCTTTGCATGCTTTGTACAGGTCGCTCCATCCCTTCCGCTCCTTAACAATCGTTTCCAGATACTCCTGCCAAATTGTTTTGTCCTGGACCGGGTCCTTGATAATGGCGCCCTGCAAGCCGGCGGCCAGATCTTTTGCTTTTAACTCCCCCGTTCCAAAATGACGACTCAGGGCAAGCCCGCTATTGACGACGGAAATAGCCTCTGCCGGGCTAAGGGTCCCAGAAGGAGAGTTGATCTTCGCTCTTCCATCTTCGGAGGAACCGCTTCGCAATTCTCTGAATATCGTGACCAATCGCTGGATCTCTTTGAGTTCCTTATTGCTGGCCGCTCGCGAGGCCCAGTTCTTTTTATCCACTCTTGCTTTGACAATTTTCACCTCTTCTTCCAAGCTGGGAGGCAGAGGCATGACAACCGTGTTGAATCGTCGCTGGAGTGCGGAAGAAAGTTCATTGACTCCCCTGTCCCGATCATTGGCTGTTGCGATTAAATTGAATCCTTCAATTGCCTGTACTTCTGTTTCTAGCTCAGGAATGGGAAGAAGTTTTTCAGAAAGAAGGGTAATTAGGTTGTCCTGAATTTCCGAAGGAATCCGGGTAAGCTCCTCCAGCCGAGCAATTTTCCCATCCTTCATGGCACGGAGGATGGGGCTCGGGACCAAAGCTCTGTGACTAGGTCCTTCTGATAATAGGCGGGCATAATTCCAACCATAGCGAATGCTTTCTTCCCCCATTCCTGCAGTTCCCTGAACAAGCAAGGTGCTGTCCCCAGAGATGGCAGCTGCCAGATGTTCGCTGACCCAGGTTTTTGCGGTTCCCGGAATACCCACCAACAGAAGTGCACGATCAGTAACCAGGGTTGCCACAGCCACTTCAATGAGCCTGCGGCTACCGAAATATTTTGGACTGATCTCCGTTTTTCCAACCGTCACACCGCCCATCAGATAATCAACTACTGCCTTCGGGCTTAGCAACCAGTTAGTGGGGCGTTCATGTTTATCAGCCTTTTGCAGGGCTGCCAGTTCCTTCGCGTACGCCACTTCCGCATGAGCTCTTAATACAGCTGTTTCCTCCTTATTCTTCATTGTCTTCAAGATACAATTGCTTTCGAAAATTCAGAATCTTCAAAAAGGATTCTAATTCATCCTCTATCAAAACCCAGGAGGCATCCTGTTGAAAGGCCAGCCTGATCCTGTCGGCTTGCCTTGGGTCCGCAAAAAAACTCAGGTGCCGTATGATCATTGTATGCCAGCCCTCCCAATATTTCGGACTTTCTCTCAACCACTGTTTGACTAGTTTAAAAAATCCAAATGTTATCTGATTGGGCCAGGGCTTTTTATAGGTCAGAGACATCCGGACATAAATGTCATCATAGGTCAATATAGTTACCCCTTGCAGAAAAGACCATTGGCTGAATCGCGAAAATTCCTCCTGGGAAATTCCTTTGAACAACAGATCAATGTTCTTTGGAAGCTCCTCATCCCAGGAATGAAAATACCTAAACAACATAAACCGAAGAGCTGGTTCTTTTTCTCTGGAGACTATTTGTAAAAGAGCAATTATTATCTGCTCCTTCCATTTTTGTTGGCCCAACCAGGCAGCAAAGTTTTCATTCGTTATTTCCAATTCTTTTTTCCAAACTATCCAGGAAGTTCCTGCTAATATTTGAGCTAAGCGGTTTGCTTTCAAGCCTCCTTTGAAGGGCAGGTAAAGCGGTAGGACTTTCAGTTCCTCCAACTCTTCCTGGCTAAGGTCTGGAAGATCGATCTTCTTTTTTTTGCCAATCAGCTTTGGAAATATATGATCTTTTCTGGTCTGCAAATTTGATTGCGGTATGTTCAGCCAGATCTCAAAAAGTTTTTGCCGAACTTTTTTCTTTTTTGTATTCCAGCAAGCTTCCAGAAAGGCTTCGTCTTCAGCAAGCGGCGTATCCAAGATTACCTTAAGATATTTGAGTTGCCCGATGACAGAAAGCTCGTCCCAGATCTCCAGGAGAGGATTATTTGCCAAAACAATTTCCTTGGTCCGTAAAATCCCAAATCTCTGTGGGGAAAGGCCTTTGTCATTTGCACCCTCATGCAATTGTTGCCAGCGGGGGTTTTCCAAAATGAGCCATTGGAACCTGGGCAGGAGCAGGGGTTTGACCGTCTCCCAAAATGACGGTTCCAAAACTGCTTTTTCAAACAGAGGAGGTGCCAAATGACCCGGCAGGCTCCAGTTATTTTTTTTCAGTTGTCTTTGAAATTCCTCAAGAACATAGATCCAGTCCTTTTCTAAAATGACAAGTAGGAGTTTTGAGAAGTATGGAGGACAAGGTTGGTGCTGTTTAGTTTTATCTCGTTCAAGGGGGAGCTCTTCACATGGAAATTGAAGAGCGGTTCTTCTTAGCGTCGAACTGGCCAAGGCAAGATCCATTAGAATGTGTTCCTCGCTTTGGTCCAGATTGATCCCTAAAATTCTTGCAGAAGTTATCAGGGTTTGTGAAAGAGGGTGCCTCCCTGTTCCAAGGAGCAAGGTTTTTTCCAGTTCTTCCCAATCAAACTTTGTCATATAGGTCCTTGAACTAAGCAAAAAAGTAAAAGTCAGTTCCTTCTTTCAAACTCAACTGTTCAAATTGAGTCCTTAAATGTAGTTGGTCCTGCGGGCTTGCTATGGCCAGAAGGGTCAGGTGGTTTTTCCATTTCGTTGATTTTGGAATTTCAGAAAGATTTTTTCCGTAGATCTGCTTCCCGGCCTTTTCCCGGTTGTTGGTGCACCACAGAAACTCAACCTCATAGTTTATCAGATCCCGGGCTATTCGCTTCCCTTTTTTTCCGGCTCCCCACAGTAGTATCTCTTTTCCTGCCGGAATGAAAAGCTCCTTTAGGTAATGCAGCTTCAGATCCAGGAACCGGTTGTCGGCATAATTCGGATCGGTCCTGGAGCTGCGCGCAGGATGATCTCTCCATCGATGGAGGATCTCATCACTTAAGACCGGATCAAGCTTATGTTGAAAAAGCCGAAAGCAGAGATCATAGTCTTCCGGATAATCAAAGCATTCAAATCCACCGCATTTTTCAAAGTCGGTCCTCCGGAGCATCCAGGCTGGAGATGGCACCACACATTCCCTGAATATCTGCGACCATCTTTTTTCAGGGGTCGAAAGACTATTTAACCATTCCGCATACTTCCGGTATCCTTCTCCAAGCGCCAGATCATGGAAGTATTCCACTTTACCAATGGCCAGTTTGCCTGGTCCTGATGAACAGAGCCCAAAAAGTGTTTCCAGTTTTGTTGGCAACATAATATCATCGGCATCCATTCTGGTGATATACTCTCCCTTTGCCAGGGCAAATCCTGCTTTCAGGGCAGGTGTGATCCCCAGCGCGGGCTGTCGGGTCAGTTGGATCCTGGCGTCCTGTTTTTGAGCAGCCTCGAGAAGGGACCAGGAAGCATCAGTAGAGCCATCGTCCACGGCCAGGAGCTCCCAATTTTTCCAACCTTGGACTTTTATGGACTCCAGGCACTGACTTAGAAAAGGCTCAGCATTCCGAACGGGAAAAATAATGGATATCAGCGCCTGCATAGACCAAAGATAGTCCTCCAAAAGGGCAAATTTTCTTGTACCGTGATTTATCAGAAATGCCAAATAAAAAGCTAGAGAGCTGCCCTATTACAATTGCAAAATTGGAAGATAAATCAGGTCACGGAAAAAAGGTTGAAGAGCTAAAAATCTTAGATGAGGCTTAACAAGGGATGCCTGCTTTGAGTCCTTGTAATCCTTTGGTACTTAATATCAAAAGGGGTATCTTTGCAGCGATTTTCAGAACACTTATAAAATCGAAGATAATATGGCAAATGTTGGTCGCGTAAAGCAAGTAATCGGACCGGTTGTAGATGTTAGTTTTTCCGACCCGGATGCAAAGATCCCAGACATTTTGAATGCCCTGGAGATCAAAAGACCAAATGGTGATATTCTCGTATTAGAATGTCAAAAGCACCTTGGTGAGGACAGTGTCCGAGCCATTGCCATGGATTCTACGGATGGATTGACCCGAGGAACTGAGGTTGTCGATACAGGAATCAATATTACCATGCCTGTTGGAGAGGTTATCAAGGGTCGATTGTTCAACGTTGTTGGTGAGCCCATTGATGGTATTGGTCCCGTTGCTAAAGGTGACGACGCATACCCCATTCATAGAAAACCACCACGCTTTGAAGATCTCTCAGTTGAGAAAGAGGTCCTTTACACAGGGATCAAGGTGATCGATCTTATCGAGCCTTATTTGAAAGGTGGAAAGATCGGACTATTTGGAGGTGCGGGTGTTGGTAAAACCGTATTGATCCAGGAGCTGATCAACAACATTGCAAAAGGATATGAAGGGATCTCAGTATTTGCGGGAGTTGGAGAGCGTACACGGGAGGGTAATGACCTTTTACGTGAGATGCTTGAAGCCGGTATCATCAACTATGGAGAAGAGTTTATGCACTCCATGGAAGAAGGAGGGTGGGACCTTAGTAAGGTGGACAAAAAAGCATTGGAAACTTCCAAAGCAACCTTTGTATTTGGTCAGATGAATGAGCCTCCCGGAGCACGTGCCCGAGTTGCCCTTTCAGGACTAACGGTTGCTGAGTATTATAGAGATGGAGATCTAAGTGATCCTAATGGAGGAAAAGATATCCTGTTCTTTATTGATAATATCTTCCGTTTCACTCAGGCAGGTTCTGAGGTATCAGCCCTTCTTGGCCGGATGCCTTCTGCGGTAGGATACCAACCTACCCTGGCTACTGAGATGGGAGTCATGCAGGAGAGAATTACCTCCACAAAAAGAGGATCCATTACTTCGGTTCAGGCGGTGTATGTACCTGCGGATGATTTGACTGACCCGGCTCCAGCAACAACCTTTGCTCACCTTGATGCCACAACGGTACTTTCCAGAAAGATCGCTTCTCTGGGTATTTACCCTGCGGTTGATCCCCTGGATTCAACCTCAAGGATCCTTGATCCGGCGATCATCGGAGATGAGCATTACAACACAGCTCAACGTGTGATCAATATCCTTCAGCGATATAACGAACTACAAGATATCATCAATATCCTGGGAATGGAGGAGCTTTCAGAGGATGATAAAATGGCTGTGCTTCGAGCTAGAAAAGTTCAGCGTTTTCTTTCTCAGCCTTTCCACGTAGCAGAACAATTCACCGGTCTTCCCGGAGTACTTGTTCCTATCGAAGAAACGATCAAAGGTTTCAACATGATCATTGACGGGGAATTAGATGAATACCCGGAAGCTGCCTTCAACTTGAAAGGAGCTATCGAGGAGGTCATTGAAACCGGTAAGAAAATGTTGGCAGAGGCCGAAAACTAATCGAATATGCACATTAGCATTATCAGTCCAGATAAGACCATTTTTGAAGGAGAGATCAGTTCTGTATTAGCTCCCGGCGTCGGAGGAATCTTTCAGGTACTTAATAATCACGCACCTATGGTGAGTGCTCTTGACCGTGGTACAGTGAAGATCGTCAAAGACGGTGGTGGTGAAATGAGTTTTGAGATTGAAAAGGGCTTTCTGGAAGTTCTAAGAAACAAAGTTGCCTTGCTCGTTCAAGGCGTTAAGGAATAATAAAAGATAAGTCATCTTTTAAGGGGGTACAAGCGATAGCATGTGCTCCTTTTTTTTTGGCAAATTAAAAAGCCTAGGGTGACCCTTAAAAAAGAGCATAAAAGCCGAAAAATCAATTTTCGGTTCCCTCCCTGTACCGACTTCAACGTCGGTACAGCTGCGCATCAGTCGGTCACCCTTTTTGTTTTCCTCTGGCAAAGAGGTCAGGAGACCCCTGCCTGCGAACCGCAGGTAGGCAGGTTTTGTTCAGGATATATTTGAGCGGTCAAGAGACCATTTACACAACTTGAGCGTAGATCGGAATCTACACTCAACATATTCTTGGCTATACTTATGGAAAAACATTTAGGCGTTTGGCGTAGATTCCGGTCTACGCCAAATGCAAGACTCCGATCTACGATCAACGTGTTGCTTGGAAAATTTCCGTGGTAAGGTTTCCATACTAGAATGAAACAGAAAAAAATATGACGCTCCTCTGGAGCTCAAATTCCACTTAAATCATTTGCTAGAAAGATTTCGCCCATACCAAAGGCATGCAGGCCTCTGGGGCTTCATTAGGCAAGAGCCGGGTGCGTCAAGTCCCCGGAAGCGGCATATCAGCCATGATCCCGAAGGACTCACTTCACTCGCCCACTGGGCAGGCCGATCTACGATCAACGTGCCTGTGTCTCAATTAAACAACTCAACGTGCGAAGCACATTAAACGCGCGAAGCGCAACTAAACCATAAACGGCCTAAGGCCCCTACAGCCCTTCTTCGATTTCCAGGAGAGCATCTTCTTCTACCGGACCAAACCAGTCACTTAACTTATTTCGGGCATTCAGCTTAACCTCTTCATTTATGTAGGCTGCGATGGTTACCAGGCCAAAAGAAAGGACTCCAAGGTCATCGGTAAATCCGATCAAAGGTGTCAGATCGGGGAGTGCATCGATAGGTGCGATGAAATATCCAAGGGTACCTAAGACGATGTTTTTCGCCCAGGTGGGGGTTTCCTCCCGCTTATAAGCATAAAACAGTAGCAATACAGCATGAATCACCTTAATCCCTGCGGCTTTAGCAAAATTGCCGATCTTTTGCCACATGCCCTCTTCGGTATACTTCTTTTGAAATAGGTCTTTCATATCCTAAACAACGCAAAAGAATTAAAATGAGTTCTTAGATTTAAAGATCTTCTATTTCAGGGTTCACAAACCCTTGAAAATGATGATATTACTCTTAGTTAAAAAATTATGCAAGAAATCAATTTAGACGAAAAATTGTCCAAATTCTCCGAGCAATGGACCCCCAAGATCATCGCTGAACTCAATGATCAATACATCAAATTAGCCAAGTTGGAAGGTGAATTTGTTTGGCATGATCACGCTAAGGAGGATGAACTTTTTGTTGTGCTAAAAGGCACTTTGGAAATGGAATTCCGGGATAAGACTGTACGCTTTGGTCCCGGCGAAATATTAGTTGTGCCAAAGGGAGTCGAACACCTCCCCCGTACAATTGGAGGAGAGGTTCATCTTATGCTTATTGAACCTAAGAGTACCAAGCATACGGGAGAGGTGGTCGACGAGCGAACGGTAGAAAAGCTTGAATGGATCTAGATCAGAAAAGGTGAAAAACAACAAACCCAGTAGCTAAAAATGTCAGAGTAAGCGTGGATAATATTCCAAGGATCAATCCTGAGATGGCAAACCCTTTAAAGCGAAAATCTCCTCGATGCCTCATCTTTTTCAAAGCCCCAATAGATAAGATTATCGCAGGGATCCCTAAGACTAAACCTGCGCCGGTCAATGATAATAGGCCAAGAATTAATCCAGCCAAACCATATCCGTCATCCCCTTTAAAAATTTCAAGAAAGGCAGAGACCTTTTCTTTTAGCACCTGTTTCAGGATTCTTTTTTTTGAGCGACTTTCATTGAAGCCGAGGGTTTGGGATGAGGATTCAACCTTGTCAGATTTCAGCATTATTCGGTTTTCATGCGTCTCCATTTTTGAATGAATAGCACTGACAAAACCAACAGGAATGACAAGAAGAATCAGAAAAGAAAAGATTAATGGCTTCATAAACTTTTCGATAAAGAAGCCAGCTGTTTGGAATTTGGTTGG
>JABDJM010000491.1 GCA_013002475.1 Saprospiraceae bacterium
CTATAAAAGAGGTGAGAGCCAGTTGCGGATGTACCCAACCCAGCTATCCCTTTTTGCCAATTCTTCCAGGAGAAGAAGGTGCCATCGGAGTAAGGTTTGATAGTAAAGGAAAACTAGGCAAGCAAAAGCCTGTAATCACTGTCGTTACAAATGCAGACCCTAAGATTTACAAGCTTTTCCTAGACGGTTTTGTTGATGCACCAAAGGAAAACAAAGACAGCCTTGTCTCAAAAAAGGATAGTTTAAGCAAGAAATAGGCACCCCTGGCCAAATTGACTTGGGAACTGTACCTTTGTATTACAACGAATTGAATGGTCTATCATTCCAAAATCCTTGAGCAGGCTTCTGCAGCAATGCAGCGTGGCGAACTAGATCTTGCCATTCAATCCATTCTAGATTACCAGAACTCCTCCAACTATTCTTCTTCCTTAAATGGTAGTGATGCCTTATTGATGGGCAAAGCAATTTTTAAAAAAGGAAGATTTCTGGGGGATGAGGACCTTATCGATCAGGCTGGTAAATGGCTTGAACAATTCAGGTCCGAATATCTTGAAAATAGTAACGGCGCAAAGACTGAGTTTCTCCTGGCGGAAGTTGCTTTCAAAATTGAAAAAAAACAGTTCGAAGCGGCAGAGGCCATTTTGGAAATGGCTTATCTGGAATCCCTTGAAGCCTCTAATGCATTAGATCAGATCAGGGTCTATTGTGCAAAAAGTCAATTGGAAGTTTCCAGGAACGCTTTTGATAAGGCGCTTGATTATGCACAAAGGGCAAAGAAAACCCTTTACGAAAAGGAGCTTGACAAAAATGAATTTTTGTTGGGTGAGATTTACTATCAGCTTATCCAGATCCATGTAAAAAGACAGGAGTATGGGAAGATCCTGGAGGATTCAAAAAGCCTGCTGGAAATAGCGAAGCGAAGAAAGGATGTCGAACGGGAATTATCAGCCTTAAATAATATTGCGATTTACTATGCTCATAAATCGGACTATAAAACGGCCATGCGATTTTTCCTGGATGCTTTGGAAAAAAGCAGAGAGATCAGCCACCGACCGATCGCATCCCAATGCCTGATTAATATCGGGACTATATATGCTCACCTTGATAATCAACGTGAAGCTGAGCGTCGCTATCTGTCAGCCCTGGAAGAATACGAGGATGTCCTGCCTGTGAACACCCGGATCATTATCCATAATAACCTTGGAAATGCGGCCCTTACCATGGAAAAGTTTTCTGAAGCCCAGGATTCTTTCACCAAGGCTTATTTGCTAGCCGAGAAGGTAAACTATAAAGAGATGCAGGCCCAGGCAGCTGCACAGTTGAGCAGAAGTCACATCGCCGCCAAGGATTGGTCAAAGGGAAAGGACTTTGCAGGAAAAGCAAAGGAGTTTCTTCAGGGCTTTGGTGATCTTAATGGAAAACAGATCAACCTGATCAATCTGGGAGCAATCCATCACTATGAAGGTAATTTTGATCAAGCCATAATACTTACCAGTCAGGGAATCGCGGCATCCAAGAGATTGCGGGACGACAGCAGTGAGATTCGCGGTTACCGCTTGCTCGCCCTGATCTATAGGGAACTGGAGGATTACCAACAAGCATATCACTACCAAACTATTTATGCGCAGGCTCAGGAAAGATATTTGCGCGAAAAAAGAAATCGACAGGTAATTGATCTCGAAATAAAATATGCGATCAGGGATAAACAAAAGGAGATAGAACAACTTACCAAGGAAAATGAGTTTCAATCTCTTCTTTTGGAACAAAGCCATCACATAACCAATCAAAATGCTCAATTACTTCAGGTGAATGAGGAGTTGAGACAGTTTGCCTACGTGGCTAGTCATGATCTCAAGGAACCCCTTCGGATGATCGGGAGCTATGTCCAGCTTATACAACGACGACATAAGGAAGATTTTGGTCCTGAGTCTAAGGAGTTCTTCGCCTTTGTCCAGGAAGGGGTGTCCAGAATGAATTCCCTGCTTGATGCCCTTTTACGGTATGCAACCATAGGGAAATCTGATGATGATTTTGAGCCGGTGGATCTGACTGATGTTGTTGATCTTGCAATCATAAACCTCAGAGTAAGTATAGAAGAAACCGGTGCGGAGATCGAGGCGGTGAATTTGCCTACGGTCCGATCTATAAAATCCCTATTGATCCAATTGTTCCAAAATCTAATTGGGAATGCAATTAAATTCCGAAAGGAGGATACGATTCCGGTTATCAAAATTATAGGTGAAGAGTCACCCGAGGAGTTTGTCCTCTCGATTCAGGATAATGGCATAGGGATCGATCCGGAATTTCAGGAAAAGATCTTTGTGATCTTTCAAAGGCTCCACACCAGAGCTAAATATCAGGGAGCCGGAATTGGCTTATCAATTTGCCAAAAGATCATCCAACGAGTAGGCGGACGGATCTGGGTAGCATCCGCAGCGGGCCAGGGCGCTACTTTCTTTGTGGCTTTTCCAAAGGTCAAAGAAAACCTTGACTGATTCTATCGGATCACAGTAACATCTCCCCTAAAAGGCAAGGTCACATCATCCACGAAGGTTACTTCAATTAGATATACAAACACACCGGGATTCATAAGCTTACCTCTAAAGAAGCCATCCCAAATTTGAATGGCACCACCATTTACAGGTATGTCGGTGAGTTCAACTATTGTTTCTCCCCAGCGATTAAAAACATAAGCCGAAGGAACAGCCTTGATCCCATTGCCAAGGAATATCTCGAAGTAATCATTTCGCCCATTTCCGTCCGGGCTAAAAGCATTCGGGATATAGACATTCCTTCGTTTGTTGACATCGATAATGATCTCATCAGTTGCCTCACATCCATTACTATCGATTACCGTAATGGAATAAGTTGTGGTTCCATCCGGATTGACACTTACTGCAGAACAGTTAAGTAGACTTGCCATTGTATCAATACAGGTCAATCCGGTTGTAGGCGACCAAATGATAGAGTCAATTCCTAAATCGGCATCGATAAAAGGAACCAGGGTTGTTATTTCTCCCAGGTCTACTTCTTCGATCTCTGCTCCAAATTCCACAAACACGGGAGAAGGCTCGGCG
>JABDJM010000002.1 GCA_013002475.1 Saprospiraceae bacterium
CCACCCCACCCCATTATGCCTACCTGAAGATCAGCGAAGGATGCAACCGTACTTGCTCCTTCTGTGCCATCCCCTTAATGCGCGGCAAACATATTTCCCGGTCAATTGAAGACTTGGTTACGGAGGCAAAAAACCTGGCCAGGCTCGGAACTAAAGAATTGCTTCTGATTGCCCAGGAATCCACTTACTATGGTCTGGACCTTTACAAGCGAAGGGCCCTTCCTGAACTTTTGCAAGCGCTTGCACAAGTCGAAGGCATTGAATGGATTCGGATCCATTATGCCTATCCGAGCAAATTCCCTACTGAAATTTTTGATGTGATGGCTGCAGAGCCAACGGTATGCAATTACATTGACATGCCCTTACAGCATGCTTCCGATGCCGTTCTGGAACGAATGAGAAGACAAATTACCCGGGCCGAAACTGAAAATCTTATAATGACTGCCAGAGAGAAGGTTTCTGAAATTGCCATTCGCACAACCATGCTGGTTGGATTCCCCGGGGAGACGGAAGATGAATTCCAGGAACTCTGTGATTTTGTCAAAGCAATGCGCTTCGAACGATTGGGAGTATTTCAATACTCCCACGAGGAGGGAACATCCGGGTATCAGCTTGAAGATGATGTCCCAGCAGAAGTTAAGGCGGACCGCGCCCAGCGCCTTATGCAAATCCAGGAAGTTATTTCTGCTGAGAAAAACGAGGAAAAAGTGGGTAAAACTTTCAAGGTACTTTTTGACCGAAAGGAGGGAGATTATTTCATTGGAAGAACTGAAGCAGACTCACCCGAGGTCGATAATGAGGTGCTGGTTTCCGCTGAACAGTATGTTCGAATTGGTGATTTCGCTCAGGTTAAGATAAGCTCGGCAGATTCATTTGACCTTTATGGGGATTTGGCCTAATTGCTTTCCATAAATACCTTCGCTCTTGCCTTTTGAAAATTCATGGCCGCTTCTATAAAAGAAACAAACAAAGGGTGAGGCTTCTCAACAGTACTTTTTAGTTCCGGATGAAATTGAACTCCCATGAACCATGGATGGTCTTTCATTTCCACGATCTCAACCAGACCTGATTCCGGATTAACTCCTGTAGGAACTAAACCGCCGGTCTTTATTTCATCAAAGTAGTTGTTGTTAAACTCATAGCGATGTCTGTGGCGTTCAGAGATCTCCGAGGAATGGTACGCATGGTATGCAAGTGTATTCTCACCGAGGATCTTACAAGCATAGGCTCCCAACCTCATCGTCCCTCCTTTCTTGGTGATCTTCTTTTGTTCTTCCATAAGATCGATCACCGGATGCGTCGCATTTGGGTTTACCTCAGTTGAGGCCGCTCCCATTAGGTCAAGGACGTTTCGGCAAAACTCAACAACTGCGCATTGCATTCCAAGGCAAATCCCGAAGAAGGGAATTTTGTTTTCCCGAACATAGGTAATGGCCTTGATTTTTCCCTCTATCCCCCTTTCTCCAAATCCAGGAGCTACAAGTACTCCGTCCAGATTTCCCAGAATCTTTGCTATATGATCAGTGTCACCCTCCAATTCCTCTGAATGAATATTCTTAACGACCACTTTACAATTGTTGCTAGTTCCACCATGAACAAATGCCTCCTGTATGGATTTATAGGCATCCGGGAGTTCTATGTATTTCCCTATCAAGCCTATCACGACTGTAGATTCCGGATTTTTCAACTTAGTCAAAAAGCGCTTCCATTTTTCGAGGTCCGGCTCAGATCTGGCAGGAAGAGAAAGTTTTGTGAGCACCGTCGCATCCAGGCGTTCATGTTTCATCAGCATGGGGACATCATAAATGGTCTTTGCATCTATCGCCTCAATTACAGAGTCATTATCCACATTGCAGAAAAGCGCCAATTTCTGGCGGATCTCCTGGTTAAGTGGATGTTCCGTCCTGCAGACTAGAATATCTGGTTGTATTCCGTTTCGGCTCAATTCCTTTACCGAGTGCTGGGTTGGTTTTGTTTTTAGCTCCTTGGCCGCGCTTAAGAAAGGTACCAGGGTCAGGTGTACCACAAGGCTATTGGCCGGTCCAAGTTCTCTTTTCAACTGTCGAAGGGCCTCTAAATAGGGCAAGGATTCAATATCGCCTACCGTCCCTCCCAGTTCTGTGATCACAATTTCATAGTCACCAGTTTGCCCAAGGGCAAGCATTCTTCTTTTTATCTCATCAGTAATATGGGGAACAACCTGAACAGTTTTTCCTAAATAATCACCTGCTCTCTCCTTATTAATAACGGTTTGGTAAACCCTTCCGGTAGTAACATTATTTGCCTGAGTAGTGGGGACATTCAAAAAACGCTCGTAATGACCAAGGTCGAGATCTGTTTCCGCTCCATCATCGGTAACGTAGCATTCCCCATGTTCATATGGATTGAGGGTACCAGGGTCCACATTAATGTAGGGGTCAAACTTTTGAATGGTTACAGTAAATCCTCTTGATTGAAGAAGTTTTGCAAGTGAGGCTGCGATAATTCCTTTACCCAAAGAGCTGGTCACTCCACCCGTAACGAAGATATATTTGGTCATATTCAATTTTTGTAAAGTGGTGCCTTTCAGGAAAAAGAGCCACGTACGTTACGGGATGTAAAGATAAAAGAATCTACCTGAAACCTGTTAGAGAGCCTCCAATATATCCCAGATTTAGGGTATCGTGTAATTGATGTTATCGGTAATTTGCTATGCAGAGTGAATATTTTATGCTTCATAAATTGACTTTGGACTTCTTTCCCCCACATATTTGAACCAGAACTTACTACCACTACCAACATATACACTCCACTCTTCGGCAACTCCCAACGAATCTTACAATTTAACCAAAACAATGACCATGAAGTTGTTCCGAAGTGGGCTGCAAACCTATGCAGCAGTCGCAATCTCATTCGTTCTTTTCTTTCTCCTTACTACCACGTCCAATGCAAACGACATTAGCGAAGCTGATTGTGGA
>JABDJM010000014.1 GCA_013002475.1 Saprospiraceae bacterium
AAGTAAATCTGCTGCTTTTAAGAAAATTGCTGCACGGTCCTGCCAGGGCATCGCTTCCCAGGCTGGTTTTGCTTTTAGAGCAGCTTTTATAGCAGTCTCGACATGGCTCTTATTTCCCTTTGAATAAGTCCCGATTTTCTTTTTGATATCATGAGGTGGATGGATATCCACCTTTTGTTTTGTCCGGACTTTTCGCCCACCAATGTACATCGGAATATCAATGACCTTGTTTCCCATTTTTTTGATCATTGTCTTTACCTCGGCTCTTTCCAGAGAGCCCGGAGCGTAACTCAACACTGGTTCATTGATCGCTAATGGTACTTCAAAAAATGCGTCAGCCATGAAGGATGATTTTTTATGATTAGGAGATGCCGCAAAAGTAGTCAATTGGAAATTGACGCCTAATGAATCTTGAAAAATGAATTCGAAAATTTACACTTTTACCTGAGGCGGAATAAACTTGCTGGAATCGCCACCGCCCTTAATGATTTCCCGGACTATGGTGCTGCTGATATGAGAATACTCCGGCGCTGAGATCAAGAAGACTGTCTCAAGGCCATGCCCTACAATATGGTTCAGCTGGGAGATGGTTTTTTCATAATCAAAATCAGAGGCATTCCGAAGGCCCCTCAATAGAAACTTTGCGCCTACCTTTTCACAATAATGCGCGGTTAATCCCTCGAAACTATCAACAGAAACTCTTGGTTCATCCGAAAAAACGTCCCGTAACCAATCCATTCTGGTCTCCAGGTCATACAAGCCTTTCTTCTGGGAGTTTTCACCAACTGCAATAACAAGTTCATCAAAGATTTCAAGGGCTCTGTTTACCAGGTCAACATGTCCCACAGTGATCGGATCAAACGATCCAGGGAAAACGATCTTTCTTGCCATTCTGCAAATTATAAGATTACCTGGAAGCCACCAACAATCCTAAGAACCATTATCTACAAACCGGAAGGAGTCCAAAAAGCGCTCCACCGCCTGATTCAGGCTTTTTTCCCGCGCCCCGACAACAGAAATAGAATAGAAACGGCTATTCCGGACAAACATTTTGGATTTGATGGCAGCATCACCATCCTCGAAGCCTACTTTGAATAGGATACCTGGAAATCCGGCAAGATCAATATCATGTCTGTAGAGAAGACTTCCCTGAACAGAACGCTCCGCGCTCCTTACATTTTCATCAAATAGCTGTTTAACAAGCTCCAGGCTATCGGAAGAAACAGTATGCTCAGGATAATCAAAATACTGAACCTGGTAAAGGCTATTATCTGCTTGAGGACCACTCTTGTAAAAAAAGGAATGAAAAGTAATGGTCCCAATCGGAACCTCCATTTCCTGGGGAACATACTCCATTGAATCAGGTACTTCCACCAGGAATCCACCGTTTGAGGGACTATAAGAAATCCATGACTCTTGACCTTCGGCAGCCAGAACCAGGAAAAATGAGATTAATAGAGCCAAAAATTTCATCCTTAACAAAGAACTGATTTTATCTCTTGTGGTTGTATCCAAACAAAGAATAAATTTGTGTCTTCAGGAAATTGTTCTCATGCTTCAAAGGTTATCCATAATTGTACTTTTTCTAGGGATTTTGATCTCCTGTCAACCCGAACCATCGGAGTCAGTAAACAGAAATCCTGATGAGATCCCGCCGGTTGAGGAAGATTTTGTTCCAACGAAGTACAAATGGGGATATATCGACTCAGAAGGAGATATGCAGATCAAGCCTGCATTCGATGATGCCCGTAATTTCTGTGAGGGTCTTGCCGTAGTCCGAAAAAAGGCAATGTGGGGATATATTGATAAAAACGGAAAAGAGGTTGTACCAATCCAATACAAGGGAGCCTGGAATTTTAGTGAGGGTCTGGGCCGGGTAATGGATTTTTCTGGCAAGATGGGTTTTGTAAATGAATCCGGTGAAACCATCATTCCCCTGGAATATGAAAACCTGGGAGATTTCTCAAATGGATTTGCAAGAGCCATCACCGAAAAGGGTGTTGGTTTTATCGACCGAGATAATAACTGGGTCGTAGAACCACTTTTTCAAAAAGCCTGGGATTTTCAGGGAGAAATAGCCAGGGTTTTGATCGGAGGTTTTTATGGTCTTATCAACTCAAAAGGAGAGTTTGTTATTGAGCCTGAGTTTGAATCGCTTTCCTACCCTTCCGATAATTTCATTCGAGCCAAAAAAAATGGGAAGTACGGTTTTATCGATAAAAAGGGACAAGAGGTTCTACCCTTCCAGTATTCCGAAGCTGCGGATTTTAAGGATGGTATTTCCCCGGTAAAAAACGATAAGGGGTATGTCCTAATTGATACCTCAGGTACAGCTGTCAGTCAATATTTTGCGGATCCGGTTTGGTATGCAGGAA
>JABDJM010000025.1 GCA_013002475.1 Saprospiraceae bacterium
GTCTCTATTCGCTTCCGAGACGAAACGGATCAATTTCATCCGATAGTTTACCGGGCAGTTCTGATCAGGCATCATCAGCGCTCTCTTTTACAACCCATATCGCCAATTAATCAGTTTCTTTCTCCGATTAACAGAAATGGGCGGAAGTGAAACGGTGGTTTGTTCAACCCTTACTTCTTTTATAGACTTCACAAGTTCTGGTAAAGCCACTTTTATTTTTTCAAAAACTATATCCTGATAATCCTTGTGCTCAGACTCCCAGGGAAGAAAGCCCAGCCCTGGTGCAGAATGGGTGTGTGTGCCCGCAAATATGATCTGACTGGAAGGAAGGTTGTAGGTTTCTACAAAATGTGTTCTTAACTTTTGAGAAAGGTATTCCGGAAAAAACAACAAGTCTGCAAGAAAAAAGACTAATTCACTTTGGTCAGAGATTTTCCACCAACCAATTTTCACGTTGCATTCCTGGTTACCTAGTGTCGGAACGCCAGAATCTCTTTCAACCATACCAGAAAGAGGAAACTTTTCCTCCGGCAGAATCGAGATCCTTGTGCTGGAAAATTTCAACTGGAATTCTAGCTTAAAAAGTTTTTAACATGACTGCTGATATGGTGGATGATCTCCTCGTTCAATTCAGTATGCATCGGCAAAGAGATCACCTGATCACAAAGCACTTCGGTGGCCGGAAGGGTTTCTCCCGCAGTCCAATAGTGGTCATATGCTTTTTGCTTATAAAGAGGTACCGGATAATAGATCATAGAAGGAATTCCTTGCTCCTTTAAATAAGTCTGCAGTTCAGTTCTCCGCCCGTTCGTAAGCTTTACCGTGTACTGATGGAAAACATGATCCGAATTAGTAGCTCTAACCGGGCGAAT
This sequence comes from Saprospiraceae bacterium, assembly GCA_013002475.1. Classification (GTDB taxonomy): domain Bacteria; phylum Bacteroidota; class Bacteroidia; order Chitinophagales; family Saprospiraceae; genus JABDJM01. Next base: position 873 of record JABDJM010000025.1, read on the forward strand.
GATCTGATCCATATTGGTGAAAGCCAGGTCGTATTGATTGGCTGCCCAGTTTCGGGCTTTGGAGTACTCATCCAGGTGTCTAAGCTTTACATCAAGGATGGCAGCCTGCATGGCATCCAATCTGGAGTTACACCCTATACTGTCGTGATAGTATCTTTTTGATTGACCGTGGTTGGCGATCATTCTTAAGCGCCCGGCCAACTCATCGTCATTGGTCATCATCGCTCCTCCGTCGCCAAACGCTCCAAGATTTTTTGAAGGGTAAAAGGAGGTACATCCGACATGTCCAATAGTCCCCGTTTTTGCTGTCCGGCCATCGCTGAAGGTATAGGTCGCTCCGATTGCCTGCGCATTGTCCTCCACAACAAAAAGGTCATGTTTTTTTGCAAAGTCCATGATCGGCTCCATGTTCGCACTTTGCCCATAAAGGTGTACAGGTACAATAGCTTTTGTTTTAGCGCTTAAGACTCTTTCTAGTTCACTCACTTCAAGATTGAAAGTGTCCTTGTCCACATCCACCATGACAGGCGTAAGTCGCAGCAGTGCTATTACTTCTGCTGTGGCCACATAAGTAAAGGCCGGTACGATCACTTCGTCTCCAGGTTGAAGGCCGAGAGCCATCAATGCGATTTGGAGAGCATCCGTCCCATTCGCACACGGGATGACGTGCTTTACTCCAAGATAGGTCGCCAGGTTTTCAGCAAGCCCAGCCACTTTTTGTCCGCCAATAAATCTGGTGGATTCCATGACAGCAATCACTTCCCTGTCAACCTCTTCTTTGATCTTTTGATATTGTCCGTAGGTGTCCACCATGTGGACCGTTCGTTGCTTTGTCTCACTCATTAGCTTCGTTTAAGAAGTTTTCTGATGCTACCTCTTGGGGCCATTTGCCAGGCTCGTTCGTGAAGGTAATACAACAGGTATTTGATGACAAACTCAATGGCCCCAATCTCAAGGGCGAGAGTTACGTCACCGGTTTTAAAATATGCGATCACAATTATTGTGAAGGTTGCGACGACTCGCCAACTCAATGCTTTTAATGCAGAACGAAATCTCGACCCTCGGTATTGGACTTTCTCGGACATTGTTGGTTGATTTGACCTCAAAAGTAGTAATAACCCTTAGTAGTTGGTTTCAAGTTTCATTCCGAAGGTCCCCCAGCCTTCCCGCTCCTCTGTGGTCCATAGCTCTGGAAAAAAGATGAGGCCCTGGTTTTTGGGAGGTAGGTACTTTTGCCAATTAGTTCCGCCTGTTGCCTTTATGGTTGTAGGCTTTTGATCCAGGTATCGAACCGCCGATTTGTAGTGGGCCAAAGGCCAACGTACATTGGCATTCAGGTCATATTGTTTAAAAAGCCAGGTCAACTCTTCGCTTTCCTTCAGCCATTCTACTTTACGAAGGGACAGTTGCCGGAGATTTTTGTCCTTAACCATTTTGATGAGCCTTAAAAAGGGCCCTTTATATTTTGCTTCGAACTGGCGGAGGGTTAAGGTCTTTTTTCCTGTGGCCAGCTCGGTTGCTCCAGACTTCCAATACAAAGCTGGATACATCTCTTCCAGGGGGCTCTCCTCAGAAAAATTCTGCCGCTTGCTTTTGTGAAGCAGCTGGTAAACATCGGTACTCAGGAATTCGATCTCACGGTATTGGCCAGATTGAAATCCACTGGCAGGAAGAAGACTCATCCTGAATTGCAAGAATTCCTGCTTGTCCATTCCGTCCACCATAATTTCAAATGAGGAAACGAGGTGTTCAAAGTAGGTGTTGGCTCGTTTTATCTGACGCAAGGTCATATCAAAACTGGGATTCTCATCAAAAATGAGCTGCTTGATAGCCTTTGTTGTAAGCTTGAAATATAGCTCCGTGATCTGGTGGTATAGGATAAAAATTTCCTCGTCAGGTATGCTTGTCTTTGGGGTTTGCAAACTCAGCAAGGTGTCCAGGTGTGCGTATTCCCAGTAGGTAAGATAGTCCGCATACAACAACCCATCCAGATAGGATTCCATGTTCTGACCCATGGAGGCATACTTACTTTTTAGATCCTCTAATCTCCTGAGCATGTCGGCGCTCAATTCCATAATATCTTCGCTTTAGGAGTTTCCAATTCTAATTCCTAAATATATGCAAAGGACGCCTAGCAAAAGACTTAGAGCTGTGTAGATCAGGGCCCCGGAAGTGTTTCCACTCTGGATCAAATTGTAATTCTCCAAAGAGAAGGTGCTAAAAGTAGAGAAACCACCACAGAAGCCCACCATCAATAATAATTGCCATTCTTCAGAGATGGATTTGCTGGCTGCCAGAGTGACTAAATAACCCAGGATAAATGAGCTGAGCATGTTTGAGGAAAATGTGCCAAAGAAAAACCAACTGGTGTTGTCTTCAAAAATTTTTCCAACCAGAAAGCGGGATAAAGAACCAAGGCCTCCGCCCAAGAAAACTGCTAATGCTGACTGGATCACGGTAAGGATTCTACTTTTTCTTTTTCCTCCACTACTGCTACCGCGGCCTTAATTCTCTTTCTGCGAACATTAAAAAACAACACAGCGGTAAGTAGGGTTGCTAGGCCAACCAGAATGATGAGCAAGTTCAAATTTCCAAGTCCCTGAAGTGACCAGCCAAGAAGGATAAAACCAATATTGACCAGGAGCAAAATACCCGTTGCTTGCATATGGCTATTTCCGGAGTCGATCAACAGGTGATGGATATGGTTCCTGTCTGGCTTAAAGGGACTTCGTCCACGAATTATCCGCATGGTAAAAACCCGAAGAGTATCAAACAGGGGAATTATCAGGATCGCAACCGCCATCGCAGGCGCTGCAGGAAAAGCATAAACACTGTCTTTAACCTCTTTGTGTACCTCAATAAATTTTATGGCCAGGATGGCACAAATTATTCCTACCAGTAAGGATCCGGTGTCTCCCATGAAGATCCGGGAAGGAGTGATGTTGTATTTCAAAAAAGCAATTAGTGCCCCACTTAAAGCAAATCCCACAATGGCCAATTCAATTTGATCAACCATCAAAAACCAGAAGCCCAAAGTGAGACTTATAAGAGACGCAATCGTTCCGGTCAGACCATTAATGCCATCGATCAGATTAAATGCATTGATGATCACCAATATCACAAAACATGAAAACACTACTGCCACCCATTCGGGCAACAAGCCAACCCCAAAGACGCCATAGAAACTAGTCAGTTTGACGTTGGATTTAAAAATGAGGATCAGAGTTGCCACAATCTGCCCGATCAATTTCTTTGTCGGGTCTATCGGAAGGATATCATCCTTCGCTCCTATCAGAAATATGATAATGAATGAACATAGTATGTATTGCAGGTCTGCAAATACTCCGAAAGGCGTCCAAAAAATAATGGAGAATAAGACTCCGGCGAATATGCCGATCCCTCCTAAAGAAGGAGTGCTCTCAGAGTGCGAAGTTCGCTCTCCGGGGTCATCTGTCAAGTGTTTCTTCTTTGCTACATGAATGATCGAGGGGATAGCAAAGTAGGTTAACAGAAAGGCGGTTAAAAATGATAGGATTATATCATACATCCGAATAATGTCTCATGCGGCTGCAAAATAGGCCTATTCCTGTGTCCAACCAAGCATTACTCGTTTAACCATTTGTCAAGCTCTTTTCCAAGGTCTTTTAGCTCATCTCCAAGCTCATTCAGAGCCTCTTTAATCTCGGCACCTCCATTCTCACGAAGAATCTCCCTCAGAAATTCCTCTGGATTCTCACTAACAGACTCAATTCCTTTTTCCAGGATGTCGGCTATTTCGGATTCATCACGTCCTAATTCCTTCACGAACCCCTTACCATACCTGGTAACATAGTAGGAGGCTGTTCTGGTCCAAAATCTGCTGGCCTCCTTGTTGGTCAGATCATCTTCGTATTGTTCGTAGCAATTCTCGGCGAACTCTTTCATCTTCTTGTCACTGGCTTCCCAGTCCTTGTCTTCCCACCGATCCCTGTTTTCCTTGGCCTTGTCTACCAGGTGGTCGTGTTTGGCCAAAAAGCTGGTTTTGTTAATACCACAGGGACTAATCTGGCAGGCTCCCAAAAGAAATAAAAATGATCCTAGCAAAGCGTATTTCATGTTCTATGATTGTTTTGCCCATAAAATAGGGTCAATGGAAGTATTAACCACTTTTTTTCTTCAAACGAGCCTATAGTGGCGACTATTTCCCGCTTTTGGCTCTATGTTCTTCTAAGCGGGTCAAATAAGCTGCTTTAATTAACTTTGCGCCACTTTATCGGGTATTTGACCAACCACGGGTTTATGAGCAGGCTCTTTACCCTACCCGGGACAAATGCTCACAGGAATTTTGCAAGTGGATCCAACGGAAGCTTTAAGAGAGAAAATCGATTCCAGCCGGCTGCCCCGGCATATTGCCATCATTATGGACGGTAATGGTCGTTGGGCAAAAAAGCATGGTAAAGCCAGGGTTTTTGGTCATCGGCATGGGGTGAGCGCTGTTCGGGAGACAACTGAAGCTGCTGCAGAGTTAGGTGTAGAATACCTAACCTTATATGCCTTCTCTACTGAAAATTGGAACCGGCCGGCATTTGAGGTGAATGCTTTAATGACCCTGTTGGTAGATACATTGGGAAAAGAGATCCAAACCTTGAATAAGAATAACATTCGACTAAAAGCAATTGGTAATCTTTCAAAACTTCCGTCACGCACCTACAGTGCTTTGATGAAGGGGATAGAGCAAACCAAGAACAATGATCGGATGACCCTCGTTTTAGCCTTGAATTATAGCGCAAAGTGGGAAATTGTAAATGCAGCAAAAAATCTGGCGACGCAAGTAGCCGAAGAAAAAATAAACCCTGAGGATATTCAAGAATCCCATTTTGTAAATGAATTGAATACTGCAGGGATTCCAGATCCGGAGCTTCTGGTCAGGACAAGCGGAGAGAATCGCCTCAGCAACTTTTTGCTTTGGCAATTAGCATATGCAGAATTCTATTTTACTGATACTTTGTGGCCGGACTTTCGAAAAGCAAATTTGTTCCAAGCCATTATTGATTTCCAAAACAGGGAAAGAAGGTTTGGGAAGACTAGTGAACAAATTACTTCTGCTTAGAATTCAGCCTTTATGTTTAACCAATTTATGAGAGACGTAATTGTAAGATTGTTTTGTGTGTTAGCATTAACTCTGGGGTTCCTGGAGTTTGTCCAGGCACAACCCACCCTTCCTACACTGGATTATTCTAATCCTAAGGATTTTGAAATTGGTGGGATAAAAGTTAGTGGGGCAGAATTTAGTGATGATAATGCACTTGTTTCTGTGGCAGGGCTCAAAGTAGGCGATGTTGTAAAAGTCCCTGGACCCGAAATATCGACTGCAATAAAAAAGCTCTGGCGACTAAGGCTTTTTACCGACGTCACCATTCTTCAGGAAAAAACGATCGGGGAGATCATTTTTCTAGAGATCGTTGTTGAGGAAAGGCCTCGTCTTGCCCGGTATTCCTACAAGGGTGTAAAAAAAGTTACTCACGATGACCTGAACGATGCGGTAAGCAATCATTTGGTTAAAGGAAGCATTGTAACGAATAATGTGATTGCAAATGCAAAAAACTCTTTGAAAAAGTATTACCGGGAAAAAGGGTTTTTGGATGCAGAAATTGAGGTCAATGAGGTTAAAGACGAAAAGATTAAAAATGCTGTCAGACTGGAGTTCGACATTGACAGAAAAGAAAGGGTTCGAATAAAGGACATCAATTTCGTGGGCAATGACAATGTCAAACCACGAAAGCTGAAAAAGCAACTTGCAGAAACTAAGGAAAAGAGGCGAATCTTTTCTAGTTCAAAGTTCAACAAGCCAAAATTTGAGGAGGACAAGTTGGCCCTGATAAACTATTATAACACCTTGGGTTTTCGGGATGCTCAAATCACAGGAGATTCTATTTGGCGTGATGAAGATGGCCACCTACAACTTGATTTGGACATTGAAGAGGGGAGCCGATACTATTTCAGAAACATCAGTTGGAAGGGTAATTCAATCTATCCAACCAAACAACTTTCCAATGTTCTGGGGATTGAGAAGGGAGATATCTACAATACGGAGTTGCTGAATACGAGGCTTAATTTTAGCCAGGATAACCGGGATGTAAGCTCCTTATATATGGATAACGGGTACCTTTTCTTTCGGGTTGACCCTATTGAAAAAGCCATTTCCGGAGACTCTATAGACCTGGAGCTAAGAATCTTTGAAGGCCCTCAGGCGACCATTGATCGTGTCACGATCACAGGGAATGACAGAACGCATGAACATGTGATCCGACGGGAGCTGAGAACCCGTCCCGGAGAAAAATTTAGTCGTTCCGATATCATTCGATCACAAAGAGAAATCATCAACCTGGGATACTTCAACCCGGAATCACTAGGTATCAACACCCCTGTTAACGCCCAACGTGTAACGGTGGACATAGACTATACGGTCGAAGAGCGACCTTCTGACCAACTTGAACTTTCTGCCGGTTGGGCTGGCCAGGGACGGGGGGTCATTGGAACACTAGGGGTAACCTTCAACAATTTCTCCCTTCGTAACATCCTCAACAGAGAATCCTGGAGTCCTTTACCACAGGGAGACGGCCAACGGCTTTCTCTGCGGGCGCAAACAAACGGAAGGTTCTTTCAGTCATATAATGTCAGCTTTACTGAACCTTGGTTGGGAGGAAAAAAACCAAATTCCTTTTCCGTAACTGGCTTTTATAATCGCTTTGCATTTGGAGATTCTGATCAGTCAAATTTTCAAAAATTCACTATTGCCGGATTAGCCGTTGGACTTGGTACCCGTTTGAAGTGGCCTGACGATAACTTCATTTCAAGTACTACACTTTCTTTGCAAAACCTAACTCTGCAAAATTGGAGCCAGGGGATATTCCGGGATGAATTTGGCAACAGGGTAAACACTGGAGATTTCTATAACTTTTCTATCCAACAGAAATTCACCAGGACATCAGTTAACGATCCGATCTTCCCTCGCGGCGGATCCACAATATCCTTAACCATAGCCCTGACACCCCCTTACTCCTTGTTTACCGATAAAGATTATACAGACCTTTCCACCCAGGAAAAATTTAAATTTCTGGAATACCGCAAATGGCGTTTTGACGCAGAATGGTACACCACCATTGTGGGTAAGTTGGTGCTTAAGGCACAAGCCAAGGTTGGATTTGTTGGAGCCTATAATGATGAAATCGGCATTTCTCCTTTTGAGCGTTTTCAACTTGGAGGAGACGGTTTTGCAAATCAGCAGTTCAGCGGATACACAGGTGTAGATCTTATCTCTTTACGGGGATATGAAACAAGCGACCTGGAGAATAACTTCTTGCCAAATGGCGGGCCGGAATCTGCTACGCCGATCTTTGATAAGTTTCAAATTGAACTTCGATATCCACTTTCACTTAATCCAAGTGCTACGATTTACGGGCTTGTTTTTGTTGCGGGAGGTAACTCATTTAGAGACTTCAAAGAGTTTAATCCATTTGATCTAAAAAGAAGTGTCGGGGCAGGCCTGAGAGCCTTCCTGCCTATGTTTGGTACGCTTGGATTTGATTATGGTTTTGGCTTTGACAAAGACCTTCCGGATACCGGGGCTCCCAGTTCCATTTTTGACTACGGCCGTTTAAGTGTGATCCTTGGATTCGAACCCGAATAGGGTTCGATCCTAATCTAAGGTTTGCTTAATCTCTTCAATGGTGTAGACCTCAATTACATCATCAACTTTGATGTCGTTGAAGTTTTTAATCGTGATACCACATTCCATTCCATTCTTGACTTCCTTGACGTCATCTTTAAAGCGCTTAAGGGATGAAAGTTCACCCACAACACCTTCCTTGGTAGGATAAATAACGATACCATCCCGGATTATCCTTGCGCGGTGGTTTCGGCTGATCGTTCCTTCCTGAACATAACAACCTGCGACTGTACCAACCCGGCTGATTTTGTATACTTCTCGTACCTGAACCTGACCAACGATTTTTTCCTCTTTGGTTGGTTCCAGCATTCCTTCGATGGCCGCACGGACCTCTTCAATGGCTTTATAGATAATGGAGTATAGCTTGATCTCTACGCCTTCGCGTTCTGCCAGTTTTCTGGCACCCAACGATGGTCGTACCTGGAATCCAATAATGATCGCATCGGAGGCAGAGGCAAGTAAGACATCTGATTCAATAATCTGACCTACCGCTTTATGGATAACATTTACCTGGATCGTTTCTATACTTTGCTTGATCAGGGAGTCTGCAAGGGCTTCGATCGATCCATCTACATCTCCTTTTACGATCAGGTTAAGTTCTTTAAAGGTTCCAAGGGCAAGTCTTCTTCCAATCTCATCAAGACTGATCCGCTTGCTAGCCCTGGTAGTTTGCTCTCGGGCAATTTGGGCTCTTCTGGATGCAATTTGTCGAGCCTCCTGGTCACTTTCCATGACCCGGAATTTTTCACCGGCTTGCGGAGCTCCGCTAAGCCCAAGCACTAGCACCGGAGTTGATGGCCCGGCAACTTTTACTTTTTTACCTCGCTCATTGAACATCGCTTTCACCTTCCCGGAATGCTCCCCCGCAACTACGGAGTCTCCTATTTCCAAGGATCCAGCCTGAACCAGGATCTTAGTGACAAAACCTCTTCCCTTGTCCAGGGATGCTTCAATAACGGTTCCTACAGCATCCCGGTCCGGGTTCGCTTTCAGTTCTAAAATTTCAGCTTCCAGCAATATCTTTTCCAAAAGCTTATCAATATTCAATCCGGTCTTTGCAGAAATATCCTGTGACTGATATTTCCCTCCCCACTCTTCAATTAGAATGTTCATTGCGGAAAGTTCCTGCTTGATCCTGTCAGGGTTGGCGTTGTCCTTATCAATTTTATTGATCGCAAAGACCATGGGTACACCCGCGGCCTGTGCGTGAGAAATTGCCTCTTTGGTCTGAGGCATAATATTGTCATCAGCTGCAACAATAATTACTGCTACGTCTGTAACCTTTGCACCCCTTGCCCGCATCGCAGTAAACGCTTCGTGACCAGGAGTGTCCAGGAAAGTTATCTTCTTATTTTCTTCACCTACTGTTACTTCGTAGGCTCCAATATGCTGGGTGATCCCTCCAGCCTCACCACTGGCAACGTTCGCTTCCCGGATGAAATCCAGGAGGGAAGTTTTACCGTGATCAACGTGCCCCATCACAGTTACGATCGGGGACCGGGGAACCAGGTCTTCCGGATCATCAATAATCTCCTCCTCTTCTTCCAGTTCATCAACCGCACTTACAAACTCCACCTCGTGTCCGAACTCTTCTGCCACAAGTTCAATGATCTCAGCATCTAGTCTCTGGTTTATGGAAACAATGACACCAAGGTTCATACATGTGGTGATC
>JABDJM010000062.1 GCA_013002475.1 Saprospiraceae bacterium
ATTTCCAGATCGTCATGCTGGACGCATTCAGGCAGAAGGAAAAAATGGCTGCGGTAAAATCTGATCCTTCTCTTCCGAGCGTGGTTGTATAATTTTCAGAGGTACTGCCAATGAATCCCTGTGAAACGGGAATGACTCCCTGATTCAGCAGGCCACCAACTTGTTTCTCGATGGCCGGCATGGTGTAGTCCCAATCTACCCTGGCCTCCCGGAATCGATTATCGGTGCGGATCAATCCCCTGGCATCCAACCAGGCAACCGGAAGTTTCAAGTCAGCCATATAGGCCGCTAATATTTTACTGCTCACCAGCTCCCCTATGGAGACGATCTGGTCATAGACAAAATCATAATCCTCATGCGGCTCTTCTTCCAACACCCAATCGGCTTCCACAAAGACATCATTCAGCTCCGTAAAAACAGCATGCTGCTCCCCAAAGAGTTCCTTACAGATCTGATAATGATCCTGCTTCACTTTTTCAAGGCGGGATTCTGCCTCTCCACTTTTCTGAACATAGGCTTCGACCACTCCTTCGAATGCATTAGTAGATTTGCCCATGGCAGATACGATCACAACTAACTTCTTGCCTTTGTTTTTGGCAATGATATTTCCAACATTCCGGACCCCATCAGCATCCTTTACTGAGGCCCCTCCAAATTTGAAAATCTGAATCTCTTCTTTGGTCATGACTGATGGATCCCTGAATTAGAAATTTTTCAGCGTAACCTCGAACACAAGAGGTGTATCCGCAGGAATAGAACCCCTTCCACTTTCGCCATAGGCCAAACGGGAAGGGATAATAAAAAGATAAGTATCCCCAACAACCATGAGCTGCAGTCCTTCTTGCCAACCCAGGATCACTCCACCAAGAGAAAAGGAAACATTTTGGTTTGCCTCAAAGACCAACCCATCCAGGTATTCGCCGACGTAATCCACCGTAACATTGTCATATAAGGTTGGAGAGGTATTTCCAATACCCTGCTGAAGTTCTACATAGTGAAGACCTGAAGGAGTAGATTGAGCATCCAGGTTATTGTCCTCAATGTAGTTGGCGATATCCCCCAATTCGTTTTCAAACTGCTTTTCTTCCGAATCACAGGAAGCGAAGGCAAGGAGAAAAAGGCTCAGAAAAAGTATAACTCTAGTCATGCTACAAGATTTGAGCCTGCAAACCTAATTCTTTTCCCTTTAATAACATGAAGTCATAAGCCGCCTGGTATTCATTTGGGATATCCCCGTCAAGGATGGCTTCCCGGATGGCCGTCTTGATCGTTCCTACTTCTCGGGATGGCTGAATGTCAAAGGTTTCCATAATGAGCTCTCCGCTGATCGGAGGCTGCCAGTTACGAAGCTTATCCTTCTCCTCGATCTCGACGAGTTTTTCCCGAATCAAAGCGTAATTGGCCAGATAGCGATTTACCTTTTTCGGATTCTTGGTAGTGATGTCGGCTTCGCAAAGGATCATGAGATCATCCAGTTCTTCACCAGCATCAAAAAGCAGCCGGCGGATGGCGGAGTCGGTCACCTCGGTCTTGGTCAGACCAATTGGTCTGAGATGAAGCCTGACTAATTTTTGGACATACTTCATTTTATTATCCAGCGGCAAGCGCAGTTGCTTGAAGATTCTGGGAACCATAGCAGCTCCTAAGGCTTCATGACCATGAAAGGTCCATCCATGCTCTGGATCAAAACGTTTGGTTGGCGGCTTGGCAATGTCATGCAAAATGGCCGCCCATCTTAACCAGAGGTCGCCAGTTTTTTTGCACAGATTTTCAAGCACTTGGAGCGTATGAAGAAAGTTGTCTTTATGGGCTTTGCCATTTCTTTTTTCGATACCCTTTAAAGCATGCATCTGCGGGAAGATCAATTCGAGCAGCCCTGTCTTGTCCAAAAGCTTAAACCCTACAGAAGGGCTATCGGACAAAATGATCTTGTTCAATTCTGTGGTGATCCTTTCCTTGGAAACAATCTTGATCCTTTTCTTATATCGGCCTATGGCCTCCAGCGTGGCATCCTCAATACGGAAATCCAATTGAGTGGCAAAGCGGATAGCCCGCATCATCCTAAGCGGATCATCGCTAAAAGTGCTTCCTGGCTCAAGGGGTGTCTTGAGGAGTTTTTGTTCCAGGTGGTGCAAGCCTCCAAAGGGATCGATGATCTCTCCGAAATTTTCTTCGTTGAGGGAAACAGCCAGGGCATTAATGGTAAAGTCTCTGCGGTTTTGATCGTCCTCAAGACTCCCCTGCCTGACGCTGGGCTTTCGCGAATCCCGGCTGTAGGATTCTTTTCGCGCGCCTACGAATTCCACTTCCAGGCCTTCCTGCTTAAACATCGCAGTGCCGAA